>JALSPN010000283.1 GCA_026985945.1 Thermodesulfobacteriales bacterium | reverse complement strand
ATCGCCGCACCAATACCGGAAGTGAAGACCGGATGCCCTGGTTGCTGGGCCGGGTAGCTTACACTGGTGGTATCCTTGGTAAGGGCAACATGGTCGCAATCGGGGCTGGTTACCGGCACGCAAGCTATGGCACCAACGATTCCGAGAATTTTGACCGCTACCTGGTAGTGGGAGAGTGGAAATTTGCCTTTCTCGAAAAGAAGGTGATCTTTAAAGGTGAGGCCTGGTGGGGCAAAGGCGTGGGGCGCAACTTCCTGCGCTATGATCTCGATGTGGCCCGTGATGGTTCTGCCGCTGAGGCCTATGGCGGCTGGGCTGATCTTACCTGGAAGTTTGCCCCGCGCTGGTCTGCCACCATCGGGGCCGGCTTTGACAACCCCAACAATGGTGATATGCCTTCTGCCGCAGCCATGAACGATCGGCAGTTTACCAAGAATACCCAGTATTATGCCAATGTCTGGTACCAGCTTACCAAACCTTTAAAGCTCGGGTTTGAGGTCATCCATATTGAAACCGAGCGTTACAACTATACTGATACCGGAAACCGCTTCCAATTTTCCATGCAATATGTCTTCTAGCTTAGAAAGGGGTGGCTCCTGCCACCCCTTTAAAATCTTATCAGGAGGTGAGAGGCATGTCTGAACCCACCAAAATTGAAAGTGTTTTAAAAGAGGAGCGCATTTTTTATCCTCCTCAAGAGGGGCGGGATGAGGCTTATATTTCCTCCAAATTCGACTACGAGGAAATTTACCGCTACTCTCTTGAGGACCCTGATGGTTTCTGGAGTGAGAGGGCCAAAGAGCTGATTACCTGGTTTAAACTCTGGGATCGCACCTGTTACTGGGATTTTCATAAACCGGAGATCCGCTGGTTTGAGGGTGGCAAGCTCAACGCCTGCTACAATTGTCTTGATCGTCACCTTACCGAGGCCACCAAGAACAAGGCGGCCATTATCTGGCAGGGGGAGCCTGACGAAGAAGTGCGGGTCTATACCTACCAGATGCTTCATCGAGAGGTCTGCCGTTTTGCCAATGTGCTTAAAAAGCTTGGCATCAAGAAGGGAGACCGGGTGGCCATTTATCTTCCGATGATCCCGGAGCTTCCCATCGTGATGCTGGCCTGTGCCAGGATCGGTGCTATACACTCCGTGGTCTTTGGTGGTTTTTCTGCTGAAAGTTTGAAAACCCGTATCCAGGACTGCGAGGCCAAACTCCTTATTACCGCAGACGGATACTGGCGTGCCGGGCGGAAAATCGTGGCCAAGAAGAATGCCGACGAAGCCCTCAAAGATTGCCCTACCGTGGAAAAGTGTATCGTGGTTAAACGCCTGGGCCTTGATATCGACTGGGTAGAAGGCCGCGACATCTGGTATCACGAGGCCATCAATGCGGAAGATATTTCCGACTGGTGTGATTGTGAAGAAATGGATGCCGAAGATATCCTTTTCATCCTCTATACCTCAGGTTCTACTGGTAAACCCAAAGGGGTCTTTCACACCACAGGTGGTTACTTGGTTTACGTGGCGCACACCCTTCAGTGGGTCTTCGATTTGAAGCCTGAAGACATCTTCTGGTGCACGGCGGACATCGGCTGGATTACCGGCCATTCTTACATCGTTTACGGCCCGCTTTCTTTAGGAGCCACCGAAATTATGTATGAAGGGGTTCCCACCTACCCCCATCCGGGCCGTTTCTGGGAGCTCTGTCAGAAATACAAGGTAACCCTTTTCTACACCGCCCCCACGGTAATTCGGGCCTTGATGCGGGAAGGGGACGAATGGCCCCACAAATACGACCTTTCCTCCTTAAGGATTCTGGGCTCTGTGGGAGAGCCCATTAACCCTGAGGCCTGGCTCTGGTACCACAAACACGTTGGCCGCAGCCGTTGTCCCATCGTAGATACCTGGTGGCAGACGGAGACCGGAGGTTTTCTGATTTCTCCTCTGCCTTATGCCATCCCTCAGAAGCCCGGTTCAGCCACTGTTCCTCTGCCGGGGGTGGAGCCTATCATCCTTAAGGACGATGGCACCCCTGCAGATGTGAATGAAGGTGGCCACCTGTGTATGAAACGGGCCTGGCCGGGAATGTTGCGCGGGGTTTGGGGAGATCCGAAGCGCTTTAAAGATGTTTATTTCAGCCGCTTCCCCGGCTATTACTATACCGGTGACGGTGCCCGTCGGGACGAAGACGGCTACTTCTGGATTATGGGGCGCCTTGACGACGTTATCAATGTCTCTGGCCACCGCCTGGGCACCATGGAACTTGAATCTGCCCTGGTGGCTCACCCCGCCGTGGCAGAAGCCGCGGTAATTGGCATTCCGCACGAAGTAAAAGGGGAGACCATTTACGCCTTCGTAATCCTCAAAGAAGGTTACGAGCCCTCGGATGAATTGCGCCAGGAGCTCAAGCAGCACATGCGCAAAGTAATCGGGCCCATCGCCACGCCGGAGTATATCCAGTTCGTTTCCGGTCTTCCCAAGACCAGAAGCGGAAAGATCATGCGCCGTATCCTCCGGAAGATTGCCACCGGCCAGTACGAAGACCTGGGAGACACCTCCACCCTGGCGGATCCTTCCGTGATTGATGAGCTCATCAAAGGGCGAGAAGAACTGATGGGTAAGAAATAATAAAAGAGGCGGGCACCGGCCCGCCTCTTTATTCCTGAACTTCCAGGAGCCCCGGTAAAGGATTTACCTTTACGGTTCCCTTCTCAAGATCAATTTCTTCAACGATTTCGTCTATCATGGGGAGATAGAGAGTTTTGCCATCTAATTTTTTGATTTCCAGGAGCTCGTAGGGGCCAACGGGCATCAGCCCTCGCACTTCTCCCAAAAGGCTCCCGTTAGGAAGAAAGACTTTAAGCCCTATCAGCTCAAAAACGTAATACTCCCCTTCCTCTTTGGGGGGCAGATCTTCTAAGGCGGCAAAAAGTTCTAAATCCTTAAGGGCTTCTGCCTCCTCCCGGCTATCCACTCCCTGAAATTTGATAAGGAAACCGCCTCCGGGAGCAGGCCTAATAGTTTCGGGCAGCAAGGCCTCGAAGGAGTCTCTGGCTTTGCGTTGATAGAGCCGGGGAAGTTCGGAGATGATTTCAGGGTTTTTAATGAGAAAGGGGAGGAATTTCACCTCCCCTTTCATGCCATGGGCCCGGGTGATCTTTCCTATCCGGACCTTACGGGACATTTACTCGATAATTTCCAGCACAGCCCGTTTGCGAAGTTTGGTTGAAGCCGCACTGAGGATGGTCCGCATGGCGCGCGCCGTTCGGCCCTGTTTCCCGATCACTTTACCCAGGTCTTCTTTGGCCACCTTAAGCTCGATGACCACTGTTTGCTCGCCCTCGATTTCCCTTACCTGGACCGCTTCGGGATTGTCCACCAACGCCTTCGCAATCTCTTCGATAAGATCCTTCAGCTTTCCCATCTTTAACCTCCCTCCTGAACTTTCATCAGCACAATATAGGTACAGTATTTACCTTATGCCACCCTAATTATTTAGAAGGCCACTACGTTTTAAAAGGGCTCGCACCGTTTCGGTGGGTTCAGCCCCTTTAGATAGCCATTTTTTGACCTTTTCGGCATCGACCTTAAATTCGTAGGGTTCTTTAAGGGGATCATAATATCCCAGGATTTCAAGAAACTTTCCATCTCGCGGAGCCGAGGCTTCCGCCGCTACCACACGATAAAAAGGCCGATTTCGGCGTCCTCTGCGCATGAGTCTGATTCTGATGGCCACCTTGTCACCTCCTTATTTCAAGATTGGAGCATTTTTACATGCCAAATAAGTTTCGGGCAAGGGCCTGGATGCCACCTTTTTTACGCATTCTTTTGAAAAGCCGCCTCATCTCTTCGTAACTTTTGAGTAACCGGTTAACATCCTGGACGGTGGTGCCGCTTCCTTTGGCAATCCGCCTTTTGCGACTGGCATTGATAATCTTGGGGTTTCTTCTCTCCTCCGGGGTCATGGAATTTATGATGGCTTCCATACGGATCAGCTCTTTTTCATCAAAGGGAAGATCTTTGAGTTTGTTCCCCAGGCCCGGGATGAGTTTGAGAATATTTTCCAGGGCCCCCAGGCGTTTCACCTGGCGGATCTGATCTCGCAGATCTTCCAGGGTAAAGGCCTCTTTTTTGAGTTTTTCCTGAAGCTCTTTGGCCTTTTTAAAGTCAAAGGCCTCCTGGGCCTTCTCGATGAGGGAAAGGACGTCTCCCATTCCCAGGATGCGGGAGGCCATGCGATCCGGGTGAAATACCTCAAGGGCCTCAAGCTTTTCCCCGGTTCCCAGAAATTTGATGGGGCAGCCCGTCACCGCCCGGATGGAAAGGGCCGCACCCCCCCGGGCGTCACCTTCCACTTTAGTGAGGATAACCCCGGTAAGCCCGACTTTTTCGTGGAAATTTTTGGCTATATTGACCGCGTCCTGACCGGTCATGGCATCGGCTACCAGAAGGACTTCCCGGGGAGAGACGGCTTCTTTGATACGGGCCACTTCTGCCATCATTTCTTCGTCGATATGAAGCCGCCCTGCGGTATCGATGATAGCCACGTCGTAACCTTTGGCTTTGGCCTCTGCCAGGGCCAGCTTTACGATCTCAACGGGATCTTGAGAGGGATCACTTTCAAAGCAGGGGGCTCCTACCTGCCTGGCAAGGGTTTTGAGCTGGTCAATAGCTGCCGGCCGGTATACATCTGCGGGGACAAGAAAGGGTTTGAGGCCCTTCTTTTTCAGAAAACGAGCAAGTTTTGCGGCGGTGGTAGTCTTACCAGAGCCCTGCAGCCCTACCAGGAGAATGGGGACGGGCCTGACTCCGGAAAGATTGAGCGGAACTGCAGTATCTCCCAGGGTGTGGATGAGTTCTTCGTGGACGATCTTGATGAGCTGCTGGGCGGGGGTGAGGCTTTCCATGACCTCTGCCCCAAGCGCCCTTTCTTTGACACGGTTGATAAAATCCTTTACAACCCGGAAGTGAACATCGGCCTCTAAAAGGGCCAGACGGACTTCCCTCAGCCCCTTTTCCACGTCAGAAGGGGTGAGTTTGCCGCGCCCTCGAAGCCTCTTAAAAGTGCTTTCTAAGCGTTCACTAAGATTTTCAAACAAGAAGAACCCTCTTTCCGAGTTTGGCTAAAACTTTACCGTGAAAAAAACTCAAGGGCAACGAGGAGAAGGGAGTTTCTCACCCTTTCCAAACTTCTGAGGGGAGGCTTCGTAAAGGGGTATTACCCGGGGAAGAAGGCGTTTTATCTGGGCGATACGCTCTTCGTCTGCAGGATGGGTGGAAAGGAAGGCCGGGGGCCTGGGTTTTCCACGGGCCGCCTCCCTCATCCTCTTCCAGAAGAAAACCGCCTCGCGAGGGTCATAACCGGCCTTGGCCATGAGATAAAGCCCGATATGATCGGCTTCAAGCTCCTGTTTGCGACTGTAAGGTAGAATAAGACCCACTGTAGCCCCAATACCATAGGCGGCAAGAAAGATCTTTCTGGTCTGGGGATCTTTAAGATCCAGGAGTTCGCTGAGGGCCACTTCTCCCAGGGTGGCGATGATCCCGAGGCTTACTCTTTCGGCACCGTGACGTGCGATGGCATGGGCTATTTCATGGCCCATCACCGCGGCAAGCCCTGCTTCGTTTTGGGCTACCGGAATGATGCCCGTATAGACAAAAACCTTACCACCGGGCAGACAAAAGGCGTTAACTACTTTGGGTTTGTCTATCACAAAAAATTCCCAGGGGAGGTCCTTTTCCGTGGCCCGGGCGATGCGTTCCCCAACTATTCTAACAATACGGTTTAAGCGGGGGTCACGGCAGATTTTTTCTTTGCGGAGGATTTCCCGGCTGGCCTCTAATCC
This sequence comes from Thermodesulfobacteriales bacterium, assembly GCA_026985945.1. Classification (GTDB taxonomy): domain Bacteria; phylum Desulfobacterota; class Thermodesulfobacteria; order Thermodesulfobacteriales; family Thermodesulfatatoraceae; genus Thermodesulfatator. The sequence continues at coordinate 203 of JALSPN010000283.1, read as the reverse complement.
CAGACGAAGTTCGGTCCGGGGGTCTATCAGGATTAACTGCTGGCGGCCTGTAACAGGGGCGGTAGCACACGCCGCAAGAATCAGGATAAAAAGTGCTAAAATAAAAAAATAAAAGGCTCGTATTCTAGACATTTCTTAATTCCACCGGGGCGGATATTTCCTTTTCCAAAAAAAGTTTGAGTTCTTTGAGTTCCTCCGGCTGG
>JALSPN010000282.1 GCA_026985945.1 Thermodesulfobacteriales bacterium | reverse complement strand
GGCTCGTTCTTCGCTGGTTATTCCAGTACGTTTACCCAGGTCAATCTCTTTGCGGCGCACCCACCGACGAAGAGTTTCGGGGCTGCAGCCGATTTTTTTTAGCTACAGAGCTAATTGCCGACCATTGGGATGGGTATTCCCGCTGGTTTTCTAAAACCAGTCACACCGCCCGTTCCTTTACCTCTCTCGAAAACCTTTTTGCTTTGTCCATGTTTCTATCCTCCCACATTTTTATCTCTCCGACAAACCCGGGGCGGTTCATTCTTATCTTGAGGATGGATCAGTAAGTAGCCTCACCTGCAGGACCATTAGATCGTAATCTTAGCAAGAAAGGTCTTATCGTTTTCGGTATCCACCTAGGAACTCAACTAAGAAAAAATCGTCGGGCTAAAAGCCTACAGTTTCCTTTCCAGAACATAATAGGCTATGTCTCGCAAAAAATCTGCTTCTGATCCGAAAGAAGAAAGGCTTTCCAGGGCTTCGGTAAGGAGATGGCGGGCCTTTTCATAGGCCCCTTCAAGGCCGAAGAGGGCAGGATAAGTGGCCTTTTTCTTTGCGAGATCCGAGCCTACAGGTTTGCCCAGGGTCTTTTCGTCTCCCACCAGGTCCAGAATATCATCTACTATCTGGAAGGCGTGTCCAATTTTCCAGCCGTAATCAGAAAGATTTTTCTCCTTTCGGGCCTCGGCTCCTGCCAGGATGGCTCCCGCAAGGACAGAGGCCCTTATAAGGGCGGCTGTCTTGTGGTGATGGATGAAATAGAGTTCTTCAGGGCTTACGGGCTTTCCCTCTGCCAGAAGATCAGCCATCTGCCCCGCTACCATGCCGTAAAGGCCGGCGGCCTCAGAGATCAAACGCCAGAGGCGAAAGAGCCTTTCTGGAGGAAAGGTCTTTTCAAGCTCTTCGTGGGCCAAGAGACGAAAGGCGTGCGTAAGAAGGGCGTCTCCGGCCAAAATGGCGGTGGCTTCGTCAAAGGCCTTGTGACAGGTAGGTTTACCTCTTCTGAAATCATCGTTATCCATGGCGGGAAGATCGTCATGAATCAGGGAATAAGTGTGAATACATTCGATGGCGCAGGCCACCGGAAGGAGCTTTTCGGGATCACCGCCTACGGCCTCTGCCCCGGCAAAGACAAGGATCGGCCGCAAACGCTTTCCGCCAGCCATGAGGCTGTAATGCATGGCCTCGGTAAGGCGCGAGGCCTGACCAGACAGTTTGGGGACAAACCGTGCCAGGCCTTCATTTACAACGGCTTGCCAGCGATTAAGTCGCTCAAAAAAGTCAGCCGAAAGCCCCATTGTTACCCCGTAAGGGATTTTTCGGTAGGCTCTTTCAAAATTTCGATCCTCTTTTCCGCCTCTTTAAGGAGCCTTTCACAATCCCGCACCAGGCGCACCCCTTCTTCATATCTTTTAAGGGCCTCCTCAAGCGGCAATTCTTCTTTTTCAAGCTCAAGGACGATTTTTTCAAGAAGCTCAAGGGCCTCTTCAAATCGCATCAGAAGACCTCCAGAAGTACCTTGGGATCCACTTTAACACCCTGGATGTAAACCCCAAAGTGGAGATGGGGGCCAGTAACACGGCCACTTTTGCCCGAAAGGGCAAGGGTTTCTCCTTTGGCCACCAACTCCCCCTTCTGCACCAAGATCTTTTTGAGATGACAATAAACCGTATAAATCCCCAGGCCGTGATCCAGGATGACAGTCTTCCCCGGCAAATAAAAATCTCCGACAAGGGCCACCTTTCCTCGATTCGCAGCCTTAACCGGGGTCCCCTCCGGAAGGGCGATATCCAGGCCGGAATGAGGACTTCTAGGGATTCCGTTATATATTCTCCGAAAACCAAAGGGGCTTGAAATTCTTCCGGAAGCTGGCCAAACAAAAGGGCCATCAAGGAATATTTCAGAAGAGACCTTTGAGACCGTCATTTTTATGAGGTGGACTTCGCGTTTTATACGGGAAAGGACTTCAGGAGGATAATGAATCATTTTAGGCGGCACGGTAAGGCGCTCGGAAGGATATCTTTTGGGATAAATCCTGACCTCCAAGATGCCTCCTGAGTCTCCTTTGATTTGTGCTTTATAAAGGCCGGGTTTGGTCCCCAGGGAAATGGCGGCCAAAACAAAATGTTTCCCTTTAAAAGTAAAGGGCCGGTAAGTTTTCCCTAAAAAGACCACCTCTTTAGCCCTTTCAGGAACTTCGACGAGAAGAGGAGCTCCCGGAAAGGGTCTTGAAGGATAATATTTGACTCCCCAACAGGAAATGGAGGCCAAAAAGAAAAAAAATCCACAAATGAAAAGAATTCTAAACGCTTTCATAAGATTTCTTTCACTTCGGCCTTAATTTTTCCCTCCTGTAAGAGGATTTCAATCCTCTCTCCCTGGCACACTTGGGTGGCCCTCCGGATAATCTTTCCTGTTTTTTCTCGGTAAACGATGCTATATCCCCGGGCCAGGATCGCAAGCGGTGAGAGGGCCTCGAGACGAGAGGCCAGAAAACGGAGCCTTTCCCTTTTGGCAAGCAGAAGTCTTTCAAATGCCAGGCCGAGCCTTCTTTTGAGGTGAGAAAGCTCCTTCTTTTGCTCGGAAATTTTAGTCCCGGGATCTTTGAGGCGGCTGGCCAGAGAAAAGAGTTTTTCCCTTTGGCGGCGCAGCTGTTTTTCTACCCCCAGAAGCAAATGATGTTTAAAATACGAAAGCATATTCTCAAGCTCCTCAAGACGAGGAAAAACCAGCTCCGCCGCGGCGGTAGGGGTAGGTGCCCTGGCATCTGCTACCAGGTCACAAAGAGTGTAGTCTATCTCGTGCCCGATGGCAGAGACTACCGGGACCCTACAGGCCCTTATCGCCCGGGCCAAAGATTCGTCGTTGAAGGCCCAGAGGTCTTCAAGAGAACCTCCACCACGGGCAATGACAATTACTTCGATTTCGGCAAGGCTTTCAAGGGCTCTTAAAGCCTGGACGATTTCCTGAGAGGCCTCAGGGCCCTGGACTTTTACGGGATAGATATAAATGGTGGCCTTAGGAAAGCGGGAAAGACCCATCTTCAGGAAGTCGTGAATAGCGGCTCCGTAAAGGGAGGTGATAAGCCCCACCGCCTCAGGCAGGAAAGGAAGCGGCCTTTTGAGGGCCGGATCAAGAAGCCCTTCCCGGGAAAGTTTTTCTTTAAGCTGAGCAAGGGCGAGACGAAAAGCACCAATCCCCAGGGGCTCCACCTGTTGCACCAGGAGCTGATACTGACCCCGTGGTTCATAAAGAGTGAGTCTTCCAAAACACAGAACATGCATGCCGTCTTCCAGTTCAAAAGGGAGGTTGAGACGATAGCTCCGGAAAAGGACCGCCTGAAGTGAGGCCCCATCATCCCTCAGGTTGAAATAAAGATGGCCGTTTCGGGAACTTTTTAGACTGCTGATTTCCCCCTCTACCCAGATAAAAGGAAAACGGGCTTCTAAAATCTCCTTTAAGAGGTTGTTTAATTCGCTGACCGTAAAGACACGGCGCGCGGTATCTAATCTTTCTTGACCCCTTGCCAAGCCATCCATGGAGACTAACAAGTTTAGTGGGGCTATTTAAAGAAGACAAGCATCTGGAGGAGGCTAAAATGGTCAAAAAAGACCTTTACGAAATACTTGGGGTAAGCCCGGATGCCACCCAGGAAGAAATCAAGAAGGCCTATCGACGTCTGGCCCGAAAATATCACCCGGATCTGCACCCAGGAGATAAGGAAGCAGAGGAAAAATTCAAAGAGATCCAGGAAGCTTACGAAATCCTTTCTGACCCTCAAAAAAGGGCCGAATACGACCGCCTGAGACAGGCTGCCAGCGCCTATAGTTTTACCACCCCGGGAGGTGAACGAGCTTACGATTTCAGTGTTTTCATGGACGAAAGCGGGCCTTTTGGGGGTTTTGCAGACATTTTCGCTGATCTTTTTGGTTTTGAAAGAGAATGGGAACGCGGCCCTGAGCCCGGAGCCGATGTGCTTTATCGGGTAGAGGTCCCCTTTCGGGAGGCGGCTCTGGGAGGAGAAGTAGAAGTCACGGTCCCCCTTGAGGAGCCCTGCCCCACCTGCCACGGGCAGGGGGTTGATCTCTCCCACTCTACTACCTGCCCCCATTGTGGGGGCGCAGGAAAGCGGGAACACGTCCGTGGAAATGTCAGGATGATTGAGATCTGCCCCTCTTGCCGTGGGCTGGGAAGGATGACCACCAAGCCCTGTCCTGCTTGTGGGGGGAGAGGCACCATTAAGAAGAGTGAAAGGATTAAGGTTCGCATCCCACCGGGAGCTGAGACCGGAACCAGACTCCGGATTCCGGGTAAAGGAATGCCTGGTAGAGCCGGTGGGCCTCCAGGAGACCTCTATCTGGAACTGGTCGTAAGACCTGATCCCCGTTTCGAACGCAGGGGCTACGATCTCTATCTCAAACAGCCCATCGGCCTTTTCACCGCGGTGCTGGGAGGTCAGGTAGAGGTGCCCACCCTAAACGGCAAGGTAAGGATGAAAGTGCCTGCCGGCACCCAATGTGGGCAGAAATTCCGCCTCCGAGGCAAAGGAATCCCCAAACCCGATGGCACGAGAGGGGATCTTTATGTGGAGGCCATGATCACCGTTCCGAAAAATCTTTCTCCTGAAGCCAGAAAAAAATTTGAAGAACTAAAAAGACTTGTCCCAGAAGCTTCCTGAAGGAGGTGAAAAAATGAGGGTCAAGATCGGTGAATGTTTATTAGAGCTTGTGGAAGGTGACATCACCAGGCAGGATACCGAAGCCATTGTAAATGCGGCCAACGAGCAGCTTATCCCCGGGGGTGGGGTTGACGGAGCCATTCATCGGGCCGGGGGGCCGAGCATTGCAGAAGAGGCCCGCAAATACGGACGCTGCCCCACCGGAAGTGCCGTGATCACCGGAGCTGGTAATCTCAAAGCCAGATACGTCATCCATGCCGTCGGGCCTCGTTACAGAGACGGTAAACACGGAGAGGCTGAGCTGCTTGCCAGCGCCTATCGTTCGGCCTTAAAGATCTGCCTGGAGAAAAAGATAGACTCGGTGGCCTTCCCCTCCCTTTCTACCGGAGCCTATGGTTATCCTTTAGAGGAGGCCTCCCGCATTGCTCTTAAGACCATCATCTCATTTCTTAAAGAGCATCAGTATCCCAGGCTGGTAAGGATGGTCCTTTTCGGAAAAGAGGCCTACAAAGCCTACGAGGAAGCCTTAAAAGAAATCGCCGAAGCGGAAAATCTCAAACCGGACGCTTAAACCCCCGGGCCTGCATGAGTTCTTCGTAAAGCTTGTGGAGCTCGATAAAGGCCTCGTGCTCACCGCCCTGGTCCGGGTGGAGCTCCCGGGCCCGGCGGCGAAAAAGGCGTGCTATTTCTTCTTTGCCCATCCGAAGCAATTCTTCCTCAGGAAGTCCAAAGTAGCTTGCTGCTCGTGAAATAACGCTTCTGGCAGCATAATAATGCTCTCGGGCCAGGCGGGCCCGAGCCTCCTCGAAAAAGCGCCTGGTGTGGTCCAGACGATCAAAATACATGATTACATAGCGGGAAAGATAATCCTGAAGGATTTCTCCTTCCGAAAGACCCATACGATAGGTTTTGTCTTTTGCAAGGGCACAAAGTTCCTTAAGAAAGGCCTCATCGAGTTCCTCAAGCATTTGGGCCTCAGGCATATATCTGGTGGCCCGGTTCTTAAAATATTTGCTGAGGCCAAAAGAGGCGTAGATATAAGCCAGGGTTTCGCGAGGGCGCAATTTGAGCTCGGCGTGCATGATGTGTTGCTCAATTTCATCGCGGCTTTTGTCTTTTAAGACGTTCAGGAAGGAAAGAGGCCGTTTCAATAAAGGATCAAGATTAGTGCCGCCAAATTTTAGAAAAAGAAGACGCCGGCAATCGAAAAGATGATATCCCTTCTGAAGGGCCAGCTGTTCCCGGCGGGGAAGCCTCTTTTTGGGCACGAATTGCCGGTAGGAAAAGTCGTTCAGAACACGGCGGATATCAGGCTTCACAAAGGGCCAGAAGATTTTTTCAAGTTCCCACTGGTCCGTTTTGACCCCTTGGGCTGCAAGCT
>JALSPN010000281.1 GCA_026985945.1 Thermodesulfobacteriales bacterium | reverse complement strand
ATTTTTTAGACGGATTTTTTGGTATAGATTCCCTTTTCTACAACCTGGAAGAGGATTCCCACTGGGTGAGCAGGAAACTTTACCGGAAATTACAGGAAAAACCTTCTGGCTTCTGGCTGATCAAAGCCAGGGGCTCTTCTCTGATCGAAGAGCCCCTTTTCGAAAAACTCAAACACCCGGATTAATGCCACCTTTTGTGGTATCTCTGGTGATAGTTTTCTTCCATTTCCTGCTGCTGATTTTCGGTAGAATTGGCATTGCCTTCCTCTGGCATCATCTCTTCACGCGACCCCATGTCCTCATGCCTCATCATGTTCTGGTGCCGCTTTCGCATTTCTTCGTGCCGCCTTCTCATCTCCTCCGGCATGGGCATGTTTTTATGGTATTTTTGCCACTCTTCCGCACTCATCATCTGCCCCTTCATGGGACAATTGGGGCAAGGGCAGGGTTTTTCTGCCTTTTTGGCCTCCATCCCTAAAGCAACACCACCCCAAAGCATCAAAGCCGCTAACATTCCCGCTAGTTTTTTCATGTCTTCTCCAAAGTTTAGTTTTTTCGTATATTTAAACTTTAAACTATTTATAAAATCCGGTCAAACAGAAATTACAATTTAATACGTTTTAATCTCAGGGCGTTGGTTACTACTGAGACGGAACTCATGGCCATGGCTGCCGCAGCCATCGCCGGGGAAAGCCTTAAGCCGTAAAAGGGGTAAAGGAGGCCTGCAGCCAGAGGAATGGCCAGGATATTGTAAGCAAAGGCCCAGAAAAGATTTTGCTTGATAATGGTAAGGGTCTTGCGGGAAAGTCTTATAGCCTGAGGCACAAGTTTGAGATCCGGTCTCATGAGGGCCACATCTGCCGCCTCAAGCGCAATGTCTGTGCCGGAAGAGAGGGCTATCCCCAGATCAGCCTCTGCCAGGGCGGGAGCGTCGTTTACCCCATCTCCCACCATGGCCACCTGCATTTTTTGCTGGCGCAGTTCTTTTATCTTCTGGCTCTTCTCTTCTGGCAGGACCTCTGCCCAGAAGCCGTCAAGACCAAGCTCTTCGGCGATAGCCTGGGCCGTAGCCCGGTTATCACCGGTCAACATGAAGACCTTAAGCCCCATTTTCTGCAACGACCTCACCACTTCTTTTGCCTCCGGGCGTGGAGAATCCGCAAGGGCAATAAGCCCCAGGACTTCCTCACCCCAGCCCACCCAGACGACCGTCTGGCCCTTTTGAGTAAGCCTTCTGGCAGCCTTAAGCAGCTCTCCGGGCAGGGAAACACCTCTTCTTTCCACAAGCTCCCGTTTCCCGACCCAGGCCTCAAGGCCTTTTACCTTCCCCGTAATCCCGAAACCCACCTCTGCCTGCAATTCTTCCGCTTCAAAAGGTTCGAAATGTTGGGCCTTTTTGGTTATGGCTTTGGAGAGAGGATGTTCGGAATGCCTTTCCAGGGCCCCGGCCACCTTAAGAACCTTCTCAATGGTCTTACCCGGCGCCGGAATAATTTCTTTGACCTCTGGCTGCCCCTTGGTAAGGGTGCCGGTTTTATCAAAGACGCAAATTTTTACTCTGGCACCCTCCTCAAGGGCCAGGGCGTTTTTAACAAGAATACCCTCCTGGGCCGCCCTCCCGGTGGCCACCATGATTGCTGCTGGCGTGGCAAGCCCCATGGCACAGGGGCAGGCAATAACAAGCACCGAAACGAAGGAAAGAAGGGCGTTTGTCAGCTTAGGGGCTGGCCCCCAGAAAAACCAGATCAAAAAGGTGATAAAGGCTATCACAAGAACGATCGGCACAAAGACCCCGGCTACCCGGTCTGCCAGACGTTGAATACGGGCCTTTGAGCCCTGGGCCTCCTCCACCAGACGGGCAATGGTGGCAAGAACCGTATCACGACCGGTCTTTTCTACTCTGACCTTGAGAACCCCGTTGGTATTTAGTGTTCCTCCAATAACCTTGCTTCCGGGGCCTTTTTCTACCGGAACGCTTTCTCCCGTGAGCATGGACTCGTCGAGAGCCGAATGCCCCTCTATCACCACTCCGTCAGCCGGAAGCCTTTCCCCGGGCCTGACCAGGACGATATCTCCCGGCACCAGGGCTGAAGCCGGTATCTCTTCTTCTTTTCCGTCTTTTAGGACCCGGGCCGTGGGAGGTGCCAGAGAAAGGAGTTTTCTCACCGCTTCGGTGGCTCGCCCCCGGGCACGAACCTCAAGATATCGCCCCAGGAGGACAAAGGCGATAATCATGGTGGCGGAATCAAAATAGACATGAAGGGGAAGCCCGGCCTTCAAAAAGGGACCCGGCAAAAAGGTTACCACCGAAGAATAAAGATAGGCAGAAAGGGTCCCCAGAGAGACCAGGGTGTTCATATCGGCACTGCGATGGCGAAGGGCCCCCCACGCCCTTTTTAGAAATTCTCCTCCGGCATAAAACTGGACCGGGGTGGTCAGACCGAAAAGAAGATAAAAGCGCCAGAAGAGAGGGATCTTTTTCACCCACGGAAAGAGACCCGGCATGGAAAGGACGAAGATGAAAGGAGTGAGACCCCAGGCCAAAAAAAGCCACTTCTTGAGAGAAAGGAGCCGTGTTTCCTCCCCCCCAGAGGATATCTCTTCTATAAGCCCCAGGAACTGGTATCCCTCTTCTTCGATTACCTTCCGGAAATCCGAAAGCCCCACCGTGGAAGACTCATAAAGGACTCGCCCCTGAGCCGCTGCGAAGTTAACAGAGGCCTCCCGCACCCCGGAAAGCTTTGAAAGGACCTTCTCAATCCGGCTCGCACACGCCGCACAGCTCATACCACCGATGCGAAACCGGACTTCTTTAAGGCCTCCAGAAAAAGGCCTGAGCTCGTAGCCCTCCTCCCGGATCCTGACCTCAAGCTCTTTGGGGGTAATCTTCCGGGGATCGTAAAGAATACGGGCCCTGGCAGCGGCAAAGTTCACCTCCGCCTCTAAAACCCCCGGTAAAGACCGGAGGACCTTTTCAATGCGGCTCGCACAGGCCGCACAGCTCATACCCTCCACCCGGTAAAGGATCTCCTCTGCTCTGGAAGGAACTTGAGGAGAAAAACCTTCCGAAGGAGGGGAGGCTTCTGGAAGAGGACAGGAAAGATCGCAGCTTTTCTCAGCCATTAACCCTTCACTACCTTGTATCCCGCTTCTTCAATGGCCCTTGCAATTTCTTCCACACTCAAATTCTCCGGGCGTTCAAAAGTGGCCTCCCCGCTCTTGAGAGAGACCTTTACATTTTTCACCCCGGGAAGGCTCTCAAGGGCCTTGGTCACCCGCTTCACACAATGTTCACAGCTCATGCCAGAAATCTTGATAGTGGTCATAAGAAATTACCTCCTCGAGAGATATTTTATTATTAAGTCCTTTTCTTCTTCAGAAAGATTGGCCCCATAATTTTGCATCCTGCTTACAGTTTCGGCCCACCAATTAGCATCCCTGCCCTTGTTATTGTAAACTCTTTTAAGGCTGTGACACTTCTTGCAATTACTGTTAATAATAGCGGTGGCTTCTTTTTCCAGATTATCTTTAGGCCCGCAGGATATTAAGATCAAAAGAAATATAGGTAGCCAAACCCAAAAGCGTTTCATAAATTTTACCTCCGAATAATTTTAATTTAAGATTAGGAAGGAATTGTATCCGTGTCAATTTCTATTTTTTCAGTAGAAAAACCCTGGCTCTGTCTGGCGCCCATGGCGGGTTTGACCCACGCCGCCTTAAGAGAACTGGTGGCAAGTTATGGAGGGTGTGGGCTTTTTTTCACCGAGATGCTCAATGTCCGGGCCATAGTTTTTCAGAATCCAGAAAAAGATCCTTATCTAATCCGTGGAGAAAATGATCGCCCCCTTCTGGCACAACTGGTAGGAAGAGAGCCGGATCTTTTCGCCAGAGCTTTAAGGCGGCTTGAAGCCCTCTTTGATTTTGACGGGTATGACATCAATTTAGGATGCACGCGGGGAGCCATTCAGCGTTACGGATGGGGAGCAGCCCTCTTGAAGGAGCCTCGTCTCTGTGCAGAGATTGTAACGGCTGTAAAGGAAAACACCACCAGACCCGTCTCGGTAAAGCTCCGAAGTCCGGACCATAATAAAGAATCGCTTTTGAGACTGGTAGAGAAGTTGATGGCAGCGGGCATTTCTTTTCTCACCCTGCATCCCCGCTCTCCGCAGGATGGATTTCGCCGACCGGCGCGCTGGGAAGAAATAAAATGGCTCAAAGAGGCCTTCCCTGAACTTACGGTAATCGGAAACGGAGACGTTTTTTCTCCGCAGGAAGCCAAAAGGATGCTCTCTGAGAACGGGTGTGACGGGGTGATGATAGGCCGGGCGGCCCTCCTGCGCCCCTGGATCTTCCGTGATATCACTCTCTATCTTCAGGGCGAAACTCTTCCTCCCGCCCCACCAGGCCTTGAAGCTCCAGAAAGATTTCTTCGGTTACTTGAAAAATTTTTGCCCCCGGAGTTACAAGAAAAGCGTTTTGAACTCTGGCTCTTCTGGTTTCTTCAAAACTTTCCCTACGGGCTCCATTATTTCGGGCGCTTGAAAAAACAAAAAGGGCTAGCAGCCAAGCTAGCCCTGCTTAAGACCCTCCTTGCCGGGGAAAAGATAGGCCCTTATCCCGCTAGGCCTTATCTTCTTCGCTAGCTTTTTCCTGAGTCCTTTCTTTTATGGACTCTGAAAGGGCGGCCTTACGGGAAAGCTTGATGCGGCCCATTTTGTCAATATCAATCACCTTGACCAGCACCTCGTCTCCTTCGCGCAAAATGTCTTCTACGTTTTTCACCCGTCGGTTATCAAGCTGCGAGATGTGAATGAGGCCTTCTGTTCCGGGAAAGATCTCCACAAAGGCCCCAAAATCTGCCACCCTGGTAACGCGGCCAAGATAAAGTTTGCCAACCTCTGCCTCCTGAGTGACCTCTTTTACCATTTTGGCTGCTTTTTCTGCCGCTTCAGACGAGGAAGAATAGATCCGAACAAGCCCCGTCTTGTCGTCGATGTCGATCTTTACATCTCCACAGGCAGCGATGATACCCTTGATGGTCTTCCCCCCCGGGCCGATAAGATCACGCACCTTCTCCGGGCTGATCTCCACGGTAAGGACCTTCGGGGCATAGGCCGAAAGCTTCTCACGGGGTTTATCAAGCACCGTCCGCATCTTGGAAAGAATTTCAAGACGTGCTGCTCTCGCCCTTTGAAGGGCCTCGGCCATGATTTCCCGCGTAATTCCGGCGATCTTGATGTCCATCTGGAGGGCGGTAACTCCCTTTTCCGTGCCCGCCACCTTGAAATCCATATCCCCCATGCGATCTTCATCTCCGAGGATGTCGGTCAGGATGATTACCTGCTCCCCTTCTTTGATAAGACCCATGGCAATCCCGGCCACCATCTCCCTGATGGGAACCCCGGCATCCATAAGAGAAAGAGTGGCCCCACAAACAGTGGCCATGGAGGAAGAACCGTTTGATTCCAGCACATCTGAGACCACCCGGATGGTGTAAGGGAACTCCTCTTCTGCGGGGACCACCGGGGTCAGAGCCCGTTCGGCAAGCATACCGTGGCCGATCTCCCGCCTGGAGGGACCCCGTAAGGGACGGACTTCCCCCACACAATAAGGAGGGAAATTGTAGTGAAGGATGAAGTGTTTGAAAACCTCCTCTCCGGGCATATCGATGCGTTGTTCTTCCTCCGGGCTTCCCAGGGTAGCAACAGTTAAGACCTGGGTCTCCCCCCGGGTGAAGATGGCCGAGCCGTGGGTGCGCGGAAGCACCGAGACCTCAGCCCAGATGGGGCGAATATCTTCCGGTCGGCGCCCGTCAATCCTCAAACCTTCTTTCAAAAGGCGCTCCCGCAGAAGTTGCTTTTCAAACTCTTCAAAATATTCCCGTACCTCTGCCTCGCGGCCGGCGGCCTCTTCTCCCAGGCTTTCAAGCAGGGCCCTAAAGACGGCCTTGCGCTTCTGGTTCCGTTCCACCTTGGAAGGAGTGGTTATGACTTCTTTGAGTCCGGAAAGGGCAAGCTCCTGCACCCTGGCCTTAAGGGCCTCATCGACCGGAGGCTCTTCAAAGGCCATTTTGGGCCGCCCCGCC
>JALSPN010000280.1 GCA_026985945.1 Thermodesulfobacteriales bacterium | reverse complement strand
AAGCGTCTGGAAAGGCTTTATCGAAGAAGGGTAAAGCCTGATCAAATCATTTCTCACGAATTGGCAAAGGAGATTTGTGCCCTGTCACGAGAGCTTAACCGCCAATTGGGGCTCCTTATTAATCGTCGCGGAGAAATCGAATTCGTTATCGTGGGAGACTACAATCGTATCGTCATTCCGGCGATCACCCGTTATCGGGAAAGCAGTGGTCGTTTAAGGGGGTTGCGTTGTCTGCATTCCCATCTTTCCCACGAGGGCCTTGATCAGGACGACCTTCTGGATCTGGCCTTTTTGCGCCTGGATCTTATGGGAGCCCTTGCGGTCCGGGAGGATGGATTCCCGGGGAAAATTTATATCGCTCATCTCTTGCCTTCAGGGGAAAATGGCAAACATTTTGCCTATCTTCCGGCGGTGTATCCCTGGGAGCTTAAGGAGAATTTTCAGAAACTCATCAGTTCTTTGGAAGACGAACTTGAAAGACGTCGCCCGGCCAAAGAAGTAGGGGATCGGGAAGACAGGGCCATTCTGATAAGCGTTACCACCCACTCCAAGGTCGAGGCTGAGGAAAGTCTGGCAGAACTCAAAGAGCTCGCCCGCAGTGCTGGTGTCACCGTCCTTGATACCATCATTCAACGGCGGGCCAAAATAGACCCCCGCTATCTTATGGGGAAGGGGAAGCTTTCTGAACTCATTATTCGGGCCATGCAACTTTCTGCCAACCTTCTCATTTTTGACCAGGAGCTTACCCCTTCTCAAATGCGCTCTATTACCGAAGTTACAGAGCTTCGGGTTATCGACCGCACCCAGCTCATCTTGGACATTTTTGCCCAGAGGGCCCGGAGCCGCGAGGGGAAAATTCAGGTGGAGATGGCCCAGCTTCGTTATCTTCTGCCAAGGTTAAGGAGTCGAGACGACGCCTTCTCTCGCCTGACCGGTGGTATTGGTGGTAGGGGGCCAGGTGAGACCAAACTCGAAATCGATCGTCGTCGTATCAAAGATCGGATCGCACGCCTTGAAAGAGAACTCAAAAACATTTCTGCCCAACGAAAACTGAGGCGGAAAAGACGCAAAAGAGAGGGGCTTCCGGTGGTGGCTATCGTGGGTTATACCAACGCCGGTAAAACCACCCTTCTCAATCAGCTTACCGGAAGCGATCTTTTTGCCGAAGACAAGCTTTTCGCCACCCTTGACCCTGCAAGTCGCAGGGTGAGGCTCCCTGATGGTTCCTTTGCCATCTTTACCGATACCGTGGGCTTTATCAGGGATCTTCCCAAAGACCTTGAGCGGGCCTTCCGCGCCACGCTTGAAGAACTCTACGAAGCAGATCTTCTGCTCCATCTCGTGGATGCCACGAGTAATTATTTTGAAGACCAGATAATGGCCGTAGAAAAAATTTTTGAAGAGATGGAGCTTGATCGTCTTCCTGCCCTTCTGGTTTTCAATAAGATCGATCTCCTCGATCCCTTTGAGGTAGAAGTGTTAAAAAGGCGTTATCAGGCAGAGGCCATCTCTGCCCTTCAAAAAGAGACCCTTCCCCCTTTGCTGGAGCGTATCAATCAGTTCCTCCTTTCAAGAAGACTTCTTCCTCCCAGAGAAATTTCCGTGGCAGAAAGCCCATGGTAATAGACCTCAGGTCCCAAATAAAAAAGCCCCCATCGCGGGGGCTTTTAAAATTGGATTTTAAAATCCTTTAACCGGCAAAGGCCTTCTCAAGGTTGGGGACAACCTGCTTTTTACGGCTCATAACTCCAGCAAGCCAGACGGAACGACCCTCAGGCTTTACTCCCCAGGCCTTTTCCACAACACTTGGGTCATCAGAAACGATAAGGAGCTCGGTTCCCTCTTTCATGATGTCGGTGAGCATGAAAAAGATGCTGTGATAACCACCTTCCTGCTTGATCTTCTGGAGCTCCTCATAAAGTTGATCTTTGATAGGTTCCACCAGGGAAAGATCAACCACTTCAAGCTGGCCAATGCCCACTTTGTTTCCGCTCATGTCGAAGTCTTTGTAATCCCGATAGACGAGATCACGGATAGGGGTGCCCTCGATGGCACTTTTTACTTTAAACATCTCAAGCCCAAGGGCCTTGAGATCGTCGATTCCGGCAATCTTGGCCAGGGCCTCGGCAGCTTTGACATCCTGCTCTGTGCAGGTGGCAGACTTGAAAATGACCGTATCGCTCAAAATGGCACAGCACATAATGCCTGCGATTTCTTTGGGGATTTCTACCCCATAAAAATCGTACATTCCCTTAAGCACCGTGCAGGTGCACCCTACGGGCCAGACCCACATCTCGATGGGATTGGGGGTGGTGACATCTCCGAGCTTGTGGTGATCTACAATGCCAAGAATCTCGCCCTTTTCAAGGTTATCAAGGCTCTGGGCTTTATCACTATGATCTACGAGAAAGATCTTTTGATCCGTAGCATCGGTTACGATCTCAGGGGCCTGAAAGCCAAATTTTTCAAGCACGAATTTGCTTTCGGGATTGACCTCTCCCTGGGCTACGGGTTTGGCCTCTACCCCCAACTTACTCTTGAGGTAAGCCAGAGAAATTGCGGCACAGATGGAATCCGTGTCCGGGTTTTTGTGTCCTACTACGATCGCTGCCATCTTTAACCTCCTCTCAGTATTTTGGACTTTTACGAGGGTATTTTAAACCCGCTCTAAAATAGCGCAAAAAGAAAAAATCTGCCAAGCTTTAATAAATAAAACTAGGGACGAAAAGGGCTTATTTCTTTCCTCAAAGCTTTCCAGAAGGTTTATTTTGGTATTATGTAAGCCTTTAAGAAAACAAGGAGGTTTTCCCATGGAGAAACTCTTGCGTGATGATTTCAGGCTGGAACCAGCCTCCTGTTTTGTGGACGCCACCTGCCCCAGATACAAGGCCATTATCCCGGCAGAGGAGGATTTAACTCCTCTTCTACCTTATTTAAACACTGTTTCAAAGGTGGTCTTTTTCGATCCCGAGGAGCCGGTCCTGGTCTTTAAATACGAGGGGCATAAGGTGGCGGTAAGGAAAGACGATGTTCGCATCTCGGATGTAAGGGATATCGAAGAGGGCAAAATCCTGCGAGAAAAGGTGGCCCGGTTCCTTGAGGAAATCTGGAAGAAGAGAGAAGAAATTTCCCCTTCTTATGAACCCCGAAAACTCCCGCCGGCCCTTACCATTTATCGCTATCTCCCCAAAAGCAATTGTGGACGCTGTGGAGAAAAGACCTGTCTCGCTTTTGCTACCAGGCTTTCCATGGGAGAAGCCAATCTTGAAGATTGCCGCCCGCTTTTTGAAGATGAGGCCTTTGAGGAGGCAAAGATCAAACTTCAGGAGATGCTGGGATAGATCTAAAGAATGCGTCTGGCCTTTATCTCTCCCCTCTTAAGACACCCGACAACCCTTTTGATCCTTTCCTTTGGGGGAACGGATCTTCTGGGGACTTTATTGCTCCTGCTTCCCTGGATGCATTACGGGAAGCTTTCTTTTCTGGACGCCCTTTTCACTTCCACATCCGCCGTCTGCGTTACCGGACTCACGGTCTTAAATACGGCCAGGGATTTTACCCGTCTGGGGCAGACGGTTATCCTTTTTTTGATTCAAATCGGTGGTCTGGGGGTGATGACTCTTTCCATCCTTATCGTTTACGGCTTGAAAAAGGCCTTAAGATTCAGGAGCATTTATTTTTTGCAGGAATCTTTTCTGCCTTACAAACATGGTGATATCAAGATGCTTTTGCTTTCCATTTTTGGATATACGATTATTTCCGAATTTTTTCTTGCGTTTCTTCTCTTTCTTGGCTTTTTACCCCGTTTTTCTCTTGCTGAATCCCTTTATCAGGGCATTTTTCATGCCGTCTCCGCCTTTTGTAATGCTGGCTTCTCTACCCTGGAAGGAGGACTGGTGGAATATCAAAAGGGTTTTTTCGTTCCTTTTTTGGTGGCTTTAGGTGTCCTTCTAGGGAATACCGGATTTCCCATAATTTACGAAATTGTAGAGTATTTTCGGGATAAAACTAAGCGATTTAGCCTTCATTTTAAGCTTACCCTTTTTACCCATCTTTTTTTGATATTTTTAGGGACTTGTTTGCTCCTGACCTTTGAATGGAATACTTCTCTTAAAGATTTTTCTCTGTCAAAAAAGATCTTTGCGGCTTTCTTTCATAGTATCAATGCGCGGACCGCCGGTTTTAATACTATTGATCTTTCTTTGTTTTCAGAACACAGCCTTTACTTTCTTATCTTTCTGATGTTTATAGGGGCTTGCCCCGGCTCTACGGGAGGTGGAATTAAAACCACCACTATTGCCGTAATATGGGCTACTGCCTGGAGCAGGTTGAAAGGGTATTTAAAAACTGTGGTTTGGAAACGAACCATTTCTGACTTACAGGTAGCAAAAGCCATGACCCTTTTCGTGGCGGCGGTAACCATAGCCGTTATTTTTCATTTTTTCCTTTCTTTAGCGGTGCCTTCTTTTCCATTCTATGCCGCCCACGGAGAATTTTTAGCGACCCTTTTTGAGATCATCTCGGCCCTGGGGACGGTTGGGCTTTCAACAGGCCTGACCCCTCATCTCTCTTCTTTTGGAAAGATAGTCGTCATTCTCGCCATGTTCTGTGGAAGGGTAGGGCTCCTGTCTCTTCTTTCTCTGCTTTCTCAAATCAAGGGCCCTCGTTTGTATCATTATGCGTCAGAAGAGGTGATGATTGGATAATGGCTAAATTTGTGGTCATAGGTCTGGGGAAATTTGGTTTTTATCTGGCCAAAAAACTGGCAGAAGAAAAACAGGAAGTCCTCTGTCTGGACAAAGACGAAAACGTCATCGAACAAATTAGTGAGGATGTTTCGGAAGCCATCATCGGGGATGCGACCAGAAAAGAAGTTCTGAAAGGCCTTGGCATTCAGGAGGCCGATAGGGTGGTCGTTGCTATCGGAGACTTGTCTGCCAGCATCCTGATAACCCTTTATTTAAAAGAGCTTGGTTGCAAATTCATTTTAGCCAAGGCCAACGACGAAGATCATGCCCGGATACTTTCTCTTCTGGGAGCTGACAAAATCGTCATTCCCGAAAAGGATGCGGCCATAAAAGAAGCCCAAGGCCTGGTAACACCCAACATTTTGGACTTCTTACCCCTTCTGCCAGGCTTTTCGGTGGCCCAAATAGATCCCCCGCCGGCTTTTATAGGTAAAAGCTTTAAGGAGCTTCAACTCCGCTCCAAATATCACGTCTATGTGATTGCTATCAGAAACAAACACACCGGCCGGCTTGTCCTTTTACCATCTGCGGATCACGTGATTGAGAAAGACGAAGAACTTTACCTGGTAGGCCGGAAGGAAGAACTCACCGCCATTTCCAAAAACATTTAACTCACAATTTTTTTAGTTTACGCCCCTTACTTATCAAAAAGATCAATTTTATTGCTTATGGAATAACGGTAGCTTTAATCCTTAAGACCCAAGGGGTTTTATCCTCCCTAAAATCGGCCTTAAAAGGCCGCCATGGGATCTTTTGGCCTTTAGGAGCCTTTGA
The DNA here is from genome assembly GCA_026985945.1 of Thermodesulfobacteriales bacterium. GTDB lineage: Bacteria > Desulfobacterota > Thermodesulfobacteria > Thermodesulfobacteriales > Thermodesulfatatoraceae > Thermodesulfatator. The sequence continues at coordinate 569 of JALSPN010000280.1, read as the reverse complement.
CAAGGTTTCATGAGAGAGTTATGGGGAGGCAGCAAAATTTTCATTAAAATCAGCTAAATCTAATAAGGAGGTTCTCAAATGCGTGGTTCAGCTCGGTGGTGGTTGTTTTTATTAGTTTTGATCTTTCTCTATGCCGGGGCTCTAGCATGGGCACAGGAACATGGTGCGGCGGAAATGGCCCACGAAGCCCTCAAGAGTGCCGGTGCTAAAGAATCCGGTCTGGTCTGGTGGATGTGGCCTCTGATCCTCTTTGGCTTCACCTTTATAATCGGTATCATTGCTCCCCTTTCTGGAGTAGGTGGTGGGGTTTTATTTGTGCCTCTTTCCACGGCTTTCTTCCCTTTTAGTGTAGATTTTATTCGTGGGGCCGGCCTCATTATGGCTCTTACAAGTGCCCTCTCCGCCACCCCTCAGTTTATCAGAAAGGGTCTTGCTAACATCCGTATTATGGCTCCTCTGGTGTGCGTCTCCATGGTGACCTCTATCCTTGGTGGTATAGTGGGGCTTTGGATCACCAACGCCTTTCCCTCTGGCAAATACTACATCACCATCGCTTTGGGTGTCGTTCT
>JALSPN010000279.1 GCA_026985945.1 Thermodesulfobacteriales bacterium | reverse complement strand
GAGGCTTTTTATGGCGCTTCCCTTCCTTTTCGGTATCCACAATCATCAACCCCTGGGAAATTTTGACCACGTCATTTCTCGCCTTACGGAAAGATGCTACTTTCCCTTTTTGAAGGCTACCTGGAAAAATCCCCATTTCCGTTTCAGTTTTCACACCAGCGGGATCCTTCTTAAGTGGTGGGAAGAGCATCACCCCGCCCTTTTCGAACTCCTGGGAAAGCTCATTGATCGGGGGCAGGTGGAGCCGGTCTGCGGGGGCTTTTTCGAGCCCATTTTAGTTACCATCCCTCGTGAGGACCGCAGGGAACAAATCCTGCGTCATAAGGATTATTTGAAGCGCCAGTTTGGCAAGGCCCCGATAGGTCTCTGGCTCACAGAAAGGGTCTGGGAACAATCCCTGGTAGAAGATCTGGTCAACCTGGGCATAAAATATGTGGTAGTGGATGATCGGCACTTTATCGTCTCGGGTTTTGAAAAAAATGATCTTTACGCCTATTACTATACCGAGGCCGAGGGCAAAAGGCTTGCCGTCTTTCCCATTGATGAAAACCTCCGCTACGCCATTCCTTTCTGGCCGGTAGAACACCTGGCCCAGTATCTCCAGGAAATATCCCTTAAAGGGGGCCAGCTTGCCATCTACTTTGACGACGGCGAAAAGTTTGGGGCCTGGCCGGGCACTTACAAATGGGTTTACGAGGAGGGATGGCTTGAAAAGTTTTTAAAGGCCCTCAGAGAATGGAAAGAAGAAGGGCGGGTGGAAATTTTGACCTTTGCCGAAGCGCTTGAAAAAACTCCTGCCCGGGGGCTTGCCTATCTTCCCACCGCTTCTTACGCCGAGATGGAAGAATGGGCCCTTCCGGCCCCAAGAATCCTTGAGCTTCTTGAGCTTGAAAAGCGGCTCAAACCGGAAAAGACGCGTTTTGCCCCTTTTATCAGGGGTGGACACTGGCGCAATTTCTTCGTGAAATATCCGGAATCCAATCACCTGCACAAGCGCATGTATCTTGTAAGTGAACTTTCCAGAGAAAAATTCTCTCCTGAGGCCCGGCTTGATCTCCTCGCGGCTCAGTGCAACGATGCTTACTGGCACGGTATCTTTGGTGGCCTTTATCTTCCACACCTCCGCCAGGCCCTGTGGGAAAGACTGCTTTCTGCAGAAGCCAAACTTCGCACAGGGGAAAAGCCCAAAATCAGCATTAAGGATTTGGATTTCGACGGTCGGGAAGAAATCTTTTTCACCTCTGAAAAGGCCGTCCTGGTCTTCAAGCCCCACTTAGGGGCCCACCTGGTAGAATGGTCAAGCCTTCCGGTAGCGCACAATTATCAAAACGCCCTTACCCGGCGTTTTGAGGCCTACCATGAAGCCATAAGGTATCCTGAGGAACCACCAGAGGCGGAAGAAGGGGTTTTCAGTATTCACCACCTGAAAAAACGCCCTTCCGAAGAGGTCCTCAAAGCCCTTTCTTACGATTGGTATGAAAGGCAAAGCCTCATAGAACACTTCTTTGACCCTACCAAAGGGCTTTCGGATTTCGTGCGCTGTGACTTTGGAGAGTGGGGGGATTTTGCCAATCAACCCTTCCACTGGCATCATACCGGGAGGGAAATTCTCTTTTTCCGGGATGGCGGTCTTTATCCCCCGGGCTCTCAAAGGCGACCTTTGCTTTTGAGAAAAAAAGTAAAAATTACCCGTGCCGGCCGCAAAATCTCCCTTTCTTACGAATTCGAATACCGGGCAACCGAAGAAACCCGCTGTTTCTTTGGCGTGGAATTTAATCTCTACCCCCCCTTCCTGGCCTCTGGAGAAGGCGGCCTTCAAGCCGATCAGAAAAAACTTCCCGTAGAAGAACCGCTTGAGGGCCAGGCCGAAAGGTTCGTAATAAAAAGCTCTGCCGAAAGGCTTGTGATTACTCTCCCTGAGAAGGCCAGGTTTTTCCTTTTCCCGGTGAAAACGGTAAGCCAGTCCGAGGCGGGCTATGATCTTACCACCCAGGGGCTTGCTCTCATGCCCTTCTGGCCTTTTCACTTTTCCCGAGGCATGCGCCATCAATTAGAACTGAGTCTGGAGCTAAAGCCCTAGTTTGCCGATGAGAGATCAAAAATGGAGGATCTCATGAAGGGTGTTTCTCAAGGGCGACGGCTTCCTCCAGGCGTAGAAATCGAGCCTTCAAACGTGGCCAAAGATGTTATCCTCACACTCCTTACCTGCGGCCTCTGGGATCTTGTCTGGCAGTATCGGCAGATGCGGGTTGTCAACCTGCTCCTGGGTTATGAGGAGTTTCACTACTGGAAGTGGCTGATTTTTACGCTTCTTACCTGCGGGCTTTATCATCTCTATCACGAGTATCTTATGGGCCGGGCCATAGTAAAAGTTCAACATCAATATGGCCTTCCTCCAAGTGAGAGTCTGCCGGCCATCTCTTTAATCCTGGCCCTTATTTCCCTTGGTATCATTACGGATGCCATTCAACAGAAAGAAATCAACATGATCATTGAAGCTTTGAACAAACCTTGAGCCGGACAGAAACAGGGCTCTTAAGAATTGGCCTCCTGTTGGCCCTGATCCTCCTTTTGGGAGAAAGGGCCGGTTTTTTTGATATTCAGGGCCTACACCTCCCCTGGAAGTGCCCTTTTCTAGCCCTTACAGGCCATCCCTGCCCGGGTTGCGGGATGACAGACGCCGTAAAATTCCTTCTGCAGGGCAAGATAAAATTGGCTTTCCGGGCTAATCCCCAGGTTTTTCCTCTCTCTTTATTTATTCTGAGGCTTGCCATTTCGCCCTCAGGGTTTCTTTGCTGGTGCCAGGAGAAGAAGGTTTTTGAAATCTGGCTGGCAAGCGTCCTCCTCTGGTGGTTGCTAAGGCTTTTTCTTTCCTGGTAAAAAGTTTTTCAAAATTTCTGGAGGAAAACAATGTACCGGGCGCTTGTTCTCTCTTTTCTAATTTGTCTCTTCTGGAGGCCGGTCTGGGGAGAAAAGGTTATCTTGAAGGTCTTTCACGCCGGAAGCCTATCAGTCCCCTTTGCAGCCATAGAAAGGGCCTTCGAGGCCCGTTATCCCCACATCGAAGTGCGGCGAGAATCAAGCGGAAGTGTCCAGGCCATCCGCAAGGTTACCGACCTTGGTAAATCCTGCGATGTCGTGGCCAGCGCGGATTATTCCCTCATACCGGCCATGATGTTCCCTGAATATGCAGACCACGTCTATCTCTTCGCCCGCAATGAACTGGTTATTTGTTACACGCCCCGCTCGCGGGGAGCTCAGGAAATTACCCCTCAAAACTGGTTTGAGATCCTCTCCCGGCCAGGGATCAAATGGGGATTTTCCAATCCCAATCTTGACCCCTGCGGATATCGCACCCTTCTGATGCTGGCCCTGGGAGAAAAATTTTATGGCCTTCCCCTCTGGTCAAAACTCGTCCGGCCTTATCTTCCCTTCAAATATGAGGTTAAAGGGAAAGAAATCTTACTTAGCGTCCCCGCCCGCTTTAGCCCTCGAGGAAAAAAAGTCTTCATAAGGCCCAAGGCCGTTGAACTTCTGGGGCTTCTGGAATCAGGGGCCCTTGATTATGCCGTCGAATATCTGAGTGTGGCCAGGCAACACGGGCTTCAATATGTAAAACTTCCGCCCGAGATCAACCTGGGCTCTTTTGCCCATGCCGCGCTTTATCGGCAGGTAACCATAACTCTCGGAAACGGCCGCCGGATTTCCGGAAAACCTATCATTTACGGTATTTCAGCCCTCAAGGTGGCCCCTCATCCCGAAGAGGCTCGTCTTTTTGAAAACTTTGTTATCGGCCCGGAAGGGCAAAAAATCCTTAAACAAAACTTTCAGCTTCCTCTCTTCCCTCCCAAAAAGATAGAGGCGGGCTCTTTATGAGATTTTTTCTTCTCCTGGCCATATTTCTGGCCTTTCTGGCCTTTTTCTGGATTCTGTATCCACTGGTGGCTATTTTCCTTGACCTTACCGGGGAAAAGCTCTGGCTTACCCTAAAAGACTTAGAAGTTTGGCAGAGCCTTAAGATTAGCTTTCTGGCAGCTACCTGCGCCGCCACTCTGGGGGTAATTCTGGGGGTGCCGGCGGGTTATCTCCTGGCCCGGGGCTATCTTCCCCGGGAATTTTGTGAAAGTCTCCTCAACATTCCCATCGTGATCCCGCACGTGGCTGTAGGGATTCTCCTTTTAAACGTCTTAAACAACAATAGCCTTCTTGGAAGGCTTGCAGCCCCCCTGGGCCTGAGCTTTGTGGATACCTTCTGGGGGCTGGTGGCAGCCATGTGCTTTGTCAGCTTTTCTTACGTGGTCTCAGCGGCCCTTATGGGCTTTGCGGCGGTTTCAGAAGATATTGAGCTTGCGGCTCGCACCCTGGGTGCCAGCCCCTGGTTCGTATTCCGAAAGATAACCGCCCCTCTCATCTTCCCTTACGTGATGCGGGGCTTTATTCTGGCGGTAGCCCGCGGAATAAGTGAGATGGGGGCCATTTTGATCCTGGCCTACTATCCCAAGACGGCTTCCATCCTCTTATACGAAAGGTTTGAAAACTACGGCCTATCTGAGGTGGAGGCCATTACGGCCTTAATCGTCTGTGTGAGCCTTTTTCTTTTTGCCCTGCTTACCTATTTTACGCCGAAGGCGGGAAGAAATGCTTAATGTCTCCCTGAAAGATCAAATAGGTTCTCTGAATCTCGAAGTCTCCTTTACGGTTCCTCCCTCGACTTACGTGGTGATGCTGGGGCCAAGCGGGGCCGGAAAGAGCCATACTCTTAAGATCCTGGCAGGTCTTAGGAAGGCCCAGCAGGAAGAGATCAAACTTCAAGGGCAAGATATATCCTCTCTGCCTCCGGAAAAACGCAACATCGTTTATCTTCCCCAGCAAAACACCCTTTTCCCGCATTTAAACGTGGAAGAAAATATCCTTTTTGCCTTCCGGGCCCGAAGAGAAAAGGTGCCACCGAATTTTGTAAGGGAAGTGGTAGATACCTTCCGCCTTGCCCCCTTCCTCAAAAGAGGGGTGAAAAATCTGTCTGGAGGCGAGGCCCAGCGGGTGGCCCTTGCCAGGGCCCTCTGTGCCCGCCCCAAAGTGTTGCTCCTTGACGAACCCCTGGCCTCCCTTGACTTTCATCTCAAATGGGAGCTTTTAGACTTCCTTAAGCTTCTGCCCCAACGGTTTAAACTCTCCATCCTTCATGTTACCCACGATCCCTGGGAGGCGGCTTTTCTCGCCGAAAGGCTTCTTCTCCTCGAGGGGGGAAAGATCCTCTTTGAAGGGGACTTTTCCCACTTTCTGGAAAAGGGCCCTGGTGCCCTGGGCCAGAGTCTGAAGAAGTTTTTTAGCTCGGAGAAAGGAGCCTTTTTAAGGCCTCTTTGGGGTCGTGAGCACGCATAAGGCTTTCGCCGATAAGGGCCGCCCGGATGCCGGCCTCTTGAAGACGCCTGATGTCTTCCGGGCCTTTTATCCCGGATTCGGCCACAAAGGGAATGGACTCGGGGACAAGCCTCCTAAGATTTATGGAAGTCTCAAGCTCGACCTCAAAGGTCTTTAAGTTGCGATTATTGACCCCGATGATCTCCGCCTGGGCCTCAAGGGCGACTTCAAGTTCATGAGCATCATGGACCTCTACCAGGGCCTCAAGGCCGAGCTCACGGGCCTTTTTAAGTAAAGCCTTCAAGCGCTTTGGGCTTAAAGCCGCCACGATAAGAAGGATGGCATCCGCTCCAAAGGCCCGGGCCTCCTCGATCTGCACCTCATCGATGATGAAATCTTTCCGCAGAAGCGGCAAGGAGACCACCTCCCTTATGGCTGCCAGGTATTCCAGGTGCCCGGCGAAGAACTTTTCATCCGTAAGGCAGGAGATGGCCGCTGCCCCTGCCTCTTCATAAAGTCTTGCAATTTTAAGGGGGTCAAATTCCCGGGCAATCAGGCCCTTTGAAGGTGAGGCCCTTTTGACCTCGGCAATGATATTAAAGCCCGGCCTTTCAAGGGCCTTTTTGAGGGAACGACGCGGAGCATCCCACCAGGGCCTGAAAAAGAGCCCCCGCCTCTTACGAAGTGCAATCTCCCTTTTTTTCTCTTCCAGGATGGTGGCTAAAATGTCAGACACAGGATCATTTTGCTAAAATTTTTAAAGAAGTCAAATTTTC
>JALSPN010000278.1 GCA_026985945.1 Thermodesulfobacteriales bacterium | reverse complement strand
TGTTCCGGGGCTTAACGAAATCGAACGTGAAGAGAGGCTTGAGAAGATCCAGATGGAGAATCTTTCAGGAGCGGATAAAAGCGTGAAAGAAGTCCTTGAGCATCTCCGGCGAAAAAAATTTGCCCCGGAAAACCTGCATTCCAGGGTCGTTCTTCAAAGAGGAGACATAGCCAGTGTAATCCTTCACGAAGCCCGCGAAGGCCACTTTGACGCCGTAGTAGCAGGCCGGCGGGGGCTTGGGAAGTTCTCCTCAAGCTTCATGGGAAGCGTTACCCAAAAATTGGTGGAGTATGGCCAGAATGTCCCGGTGTGGGTGGTAGATGGGAATTCGTGGAACAAACGGTTTCTGGTGGCGGTTGATCTCGGAGAACCCGGCCTTAAAGTTTTAGACCACGTAAGTTTTATCCTGGCCGGAGATCCTGAAATTGAAATCGAAATCTTTTACGTCTTAACGGCACTCTTCCCGGAGGTAAAAGAAGAAGGGCTTGAGGAAATCCAGAAAATACTTATGAAAGAAGAGGAAGAAGAAGCCATTTCCTTCTTTGAGGAAGCACAAAAGATGTTTCAGGAAGGTTTTGCCAGAGGCCAGGTGAGAGTAAAGATTAAATCTTCTCCTTTTGGAGCGGCAGGGGCCATTTTGAAGGAGGCTCGAGAGGGTAATTTTGGCACGGTGATGGTAGGGCGGCGTGGTCGTGGGGGATTCAAAGGTCTTCTCCTGGGCTCGGTCTCTTCCAAGGTCCTTTTCAGCCTTAATGATCGAACTATCTGGGTGGTAGGATGAAAAAGGTAAAATGCCCCCAATGTGGGCGCCAGACCCTCTGGGACGGGAACCCTTACCGGCCTTTTTGTTCCGAGCGCTGCAAACTTTTGGACCTCGGGCACTGGCTGGCGGAAGATTATCGCATTAAAGTTCCCCCTGAGGGGCTGGAAGAAATCCACGCACTTTCCAGAGAGGAGGAAGAGGGTGAATGAGCTTTACGAGGTGGCTATAATCGGTGCCGGGCCTGCAGGGCTTCAGGCTGCCATCCATGCCAGCCGACGAAAGGCCGCCACTATCATCTTTGGCAAAATAGAAAAAAGTGCCCTTTACCGGGCCCACGTGGAAAATTATCTGGGCCTTTTCGGGAAGAAAGACGGTAAAGAAATCCTTGAAACCGGTCTTAAACAAGCCCAGGCTTTTGGTGCCCACTATCATCCCCACGATGTAGTCCGGCTTGAACTTGGCGAGAAGGCCTTCCTCATAGAGACTGAAAAGGGAGAAATCTTTCAGGCCCTCACCCTCATCCTGGCCACCGGGGTGGCGCGAAGAAAAGCCAAAATTAAGGGCGAAAAAGAACTTCTGGGTAAAGGGGTAAGTTATTGTGTTGATTGTGATGGCTTCTTTTTTAAAGGGCTTCCGGTAGCAGTAATTGGTAACGGTAGTGCCGCTGCTCACGGGGCCCTTACCCTCAAGAAAATCACCTCCGAGGTATATTTGGTGGCCCCCAAGCTCGAAATTCCCAAAGAGCTTCAGGAAGAACTTAAAAAAAGCGGGGTCCAGATTTTATCTGACAGGCCTCTTGAAATTCTTGGAGAAAACGAAGTAGAAGGCCTCCTCCTTGAGGGGGGGAAGGAACTTTCTGTAAAAGGGATTTTTATTGAGGAAGGAGCCAAGGGAGCTTTGCAGCTGGCCACCGTCCTCGGAGTGGCCCTGGATCCGGAAAACATGACCTACATCCAGGTAGATCGTTCCCAGAGGACCAATTTACCGGGAGTATTTGCCGCTGGAGATGTTTGCGGCCCGCCTTTTCAGGTAGCCAAGGCCGTAGGAGAGGGCTGTGTGGCTGGTCTTAGGGCCGCTGAAGAAGCCAGCCGACGCCGGAGGGAAAGAACAAATGAAGCTTGAAGTCTTAACCGTAGGGGCCCTGGCCGTAAGGTGCTACTTGATCATCTGCCCGGAGACCAAAGAGGTGGCCATCGTAGATCCGGGAGGGGATGAGGGCCGCATTTTGCAGAAAATAAAAGAACTGGATCTTTCCCCTCGCTACATCCTTGCCACCCATGGTCATGCCGATCATGTGGCCGGAGCCTGGTGGCTGCGTCAAAAATTGGGGGTTCCGGTGGCCATGCACGAGGCCGATGATCATTTCTTCCGCCAGCCTGAGGCAGCAGCCATTTTTGCCGCCTGGGGTTTTGATCCCAACGAGCCGGCTGATATCCTCCTGAAAGACGGAGACAGTATCAACATAGGAAACTCCGTAAAACTAACCGTGCTCCATACCCCCGGGCATTCTCCGGGTTCGGTATGTTTTTACGATGGGGAAAAATACCTCTTTACCGGAGACACACTTTTTGTGGGGGCGGTAGGGCGCGCGGATCTTCCAGGGGGAGATTTCGAACAGATGCTCCGCTCTATTGAAACCAAAATTTTACCCTTGCCGGAGGATACCATTATTTGCCCCGGGCACGATTACGGCGACCAGCCTTTTTCTACCCTCTCCCGGGAGAAAAAGACCAATCCTTACATAGTGGAGTTCATTTTAGGGCGCTGAATTTCCCGCGCCCCATCCCTTCGTAACGAAAACCAAGCTTTTGCATCCGGTCCGGCTCGTAGATATTGCGAGCATCCACGATGACCGGCTCGGCCATCAATTTTTTGATTTTTTCAAGGTCCAGGTAGCGAAATTCATTCCATTCCGTAAGGATCAAAAGACAATGGGCTTCACGGGCCGCTTCATAAGGATCTTTAGCATAATAAATTTCAAGATCTGGCTTGGCACGCTTGAATTCCTCCATGGCCACCGGGTCGTAAGCCCGCACCCTGGACCCTTCTGTGATTAATCTTTCGACAATCTCAAGGGCCGGTGATTCCCGCACATCGCTCGTGTTGGGTTTAAAAGAAAGCCCCAGGACCGCAATGACCTTTCCGGTAAGCTTGCCGCAGACAAGACGGACCTTTTCCACCGTAATCTGCCGCTGCCTTTCATTGACTTTTAAGACGGCCTCAAGAATATAAAGTGGCCAGTCATTCTGGCGCCCCAGGTAGGCAAGGGCCCGCACATCCTTTGGAAAACAGGAACCACCAAAACCAGGGCCAGGATTCAAAAACCGGGATCCAATGCGGGGGTCAAGCCCCATGGCCTTGGCCACCGTAACTACATCAGCTCCTGCTTTATCACAGAGGACTGCCACCTCGTTAATAAAGCTGATCTTGGTGGCCAGAAAGGCGTTTGAGGCGTATTTGATCATCTCTGCCGTTTCAAGATCCGTAATGATAAAAGGCGTTTCCGCCAGATAAAGGGGCCGGTAAATATCTTTTATAATGGCGATGGCGTGATCACTTTCCCCTCCAATAACTACCCGGTCAGGCCGCATAAAATCTTCAATCGCACAACCTTCCCGCAAAAACTCCGGGTTGGAAATAATATCGATGGTGACATCGTGCCTCTTATTCTCATCAATAAGCTTTTTGATCCAGCGGTTAGTGCCCACCGGCACGGTGCTTTTGGTGACAATGACCTTGTATTCGTCAATAATTTCAGCTAGCGAAAGGGCTACCTCTTTTACCGCGGAAAGATCTGCTGACCCGTCAGGGGCCGGAGGGGTCCCTACACAGATAAAGACCACCAGCGCCATCCTCACGGCCTCAGCGAGATCCGTGGTAAAAGAGAGTCTTCCCGCGGCCACGTTTTTGTGAACCAGTTCTTTGAGGCCGGGCTCGTAGAAAGGAATTTCTCCGGCCTTGAGTTTGGCAATCTTTTCGGCGTCTTTGTCCACACAAATGACATTCATTCCGAAATCAGCCATCCCGGCCCCAGAAACCAACCCTACATAGCCCGTGCCAATAACCGCTATGTGCATCCGTCTCCCCCTCAGGATTTCTTAATGATAGGGAAATTCTCGCAGGACCTTTTCAAGCCCCCTTTCGGCAAGTTCTCTGGCGGTAAGCCAGCGAATCTTGCCGTAAAGTTTAAGACTCAAAACATTCTCGCTAAGGGGCTTTTGGGTCTCGTCAAACCAGCCGCGCCAGATAACCCTTGCGTCTGAGACCCGCACCAGAATAAGGGCAAAAGCCACCGAAGCGGGTTTTACCACCGAAAAGCCACTGCCTTCCCTTTCGCGATAACGGAAGACCTTACCATAAAGAACGGCTTCCACCCCCAGGCGTTTTCCGATCTCGGCGATGAGTTTATAAGCCGAAGCCCCGGTATATCGGGAGAGGACCTCTGCCCAGAGGCTCAAGGCCTCACTTTCCGGCACCAGAACAAAACGGGAATCTCCGGCGAGTTTCTGATAGATAAGATCCGTAAGCACAGAAGCGGCTTCGGTGGCCACCTCACCAGGGATAATTTTGCCAGCGAAGGCACAGGTGATTTCGTCTTCCTTCTGCCCGGGGCAGACCGGTTCAAAGGGAAGAACCGCGATCTTTTTGAGCGGGGGATAGAGGGTCAGATCCCGGGGTTTGCCGCAGGCTACCAAAAGGATCAATAAAACTCCGCCCAACCAAAAAAATTTTCTCATTTTTAAATCTCCTAAAGGAGCCCTTTTGAGGAAAGGGCCTCTTTTTTGGCGATAGGTGTAAGGGCCCGGCGCAAAGCATGGCCCAGGGCCTTAAAAGCTGCTTCTACCAGGTGATGTGCGTTCTGGCCATATTTAAAATGGACATGGAGCGTAAAAAGACCACTCATAGCAAAAGATTTCAAAAATTCTGCTACCAGCTCGGTATCAAAAAGACCGATCTTTTCCACCGGAATTTCACCCCGTTTGATAAAACAGGGACGACGGGCAAGATCTAAATAGACGGCTGCCAGGGCCTCTTCCATGGGGATTACCGCTTCACCATAACGGGCAATCCCCTTTCTTTCGGAAAGGGCCTCTGCCAGGGCCTCTCCCAAAGTGATCCCTACGTCTTCCACCGTGTGATGGTAATCCACGTGGAGATCTCCGACAGCCCTTACAGAGAGATCGAAATTCCCGTGGACGGTAAAAAGCTCCAGCATGTGATCCAGAAAACCCACTCCGGTCTCAATTTGTGCCTTTCCAGATCCGTAAGGGTGAAAAACGACTTCTACTTCCGTCTCCCGGGTCTTTCTTTGGCGTTTTATCGGAAAAGAATTTTTCATCTTCAAGTCCTTCCTTTTTTAGGCCGATTGTCTTATCGATGAGTATAGAATTTTCTGCCAAACTTAATCAACTCCTGGAAGCCCTTCAAAAGGAGCTACCGATAAAGTTTTTCGGGTTGCTCGAGATTCCCGAAGCTGTAACGTGGGCTGAAAGGGGTGGGATAGCAGTCCATGAAAACTTTCACACCAGGAGGCGTTATTCTTATCATGTTATTTCTGCTTCTCGCGAAAGGCTTGAGGAATTCTGCCGCAAAGTAAACCTCCCACCTGAAAACATCCGGGCCTCGGAGTTTTATCGTTTCTGGCATCTTACCTGGATCCCTTTTGACCCCCCTCTCAAAAAGAGGCGGCCGCGAGGAAGACCCCGCAAAAATCCTTAGGTTCCCTCCTTGCGCGCTTCTTCTGTGAGGATCCCTTCCAGAAAGAAAGAAGATATCTGCCTGGCAGCGGTATTGACACGATATTTCTTCCGGGAAGAAAGGATCCAGAAACGGGACATTTCATCAAGGGCCCCGAAAAACGCCCGCTTAAATATGCCGGGCTTCACGTCCTGGCGAAAAATACCTGCTGTTTGCCCTTCTCGCACGATCTTTGAGATAAGATTTACATATTCGGCAAATTTTCGGTGGTGACGGTCTTTAAGGAACTTGTAACTCTGACGAATTTCTATCTGAAAGAGCTCGGCAAAATCCCGATTTTCTTCCACGAGTTTCAGGTGCAAAAGGGCATATCTCTCAAGCTTGGCCTTAGCATCGGGTAAATTTGCAAGCTCGTCCTTCATTCTCTGGAGAATGCGCCCAAACTCTCTTTCAAAAATGGCCACCAGGAGATCATACTTGCTCCGAAAGTAAAGATAGATGGTGCCATCGGCCACCCCGGCTTCTTTGGCGATTTCCGAGATGCGAGCGTTAAAAAAACCCTTTTCCGCAAAAACCTTTATCGCCGCCCGCAGGATCCTTTCTTCTTTGTCCCTCGCCTTTTTTGGCATAATGGTCTCTTGAAAACGAAATTATACCTTGCTTGTGAATGAATGATTT
>JALSPN010000277.1 GCA_026985945.1 Thermodesulfobacteriales bacterium | reverse complement strand
TCGGGAATAAGTTTGGCGATTTTATCTACCTGAGGGTAAGGCATCCCCAGAGCCCGCCCCACATCCCGCACCACCGCCCGGGCCTTCATCTGCCCAAAAGTGGCAATCTGGGCCACATATTCCCAGCCGCCGTATTTTTCCCGCACGTAGCGGATTACCTCCTCCCGGCGTTGCATACAAAAATCCACGTCGATATCCGGAAGGCTTGCCCTTTCCACGTTTAAAAAGCGTTCAAAAAGAAGACCGTATCGGATGGGATCCAGGTTGGTAATTCCCATGGAGAAGGCCACCAGAGAGCCGGCGGCCGAACCCCGGCCCGGACCTACGGGGATATTCTGCCTCCTGGCCCAGGAGATGAAGTCTGAGACCACCAGAAAATAGCTTGCAAACCCCTTTTGTTTGATAATTTCGATCTCGTAATCGAGCCTTTCGCGGTATTCTTTTTCGCTGGCGGCAAGGCCCGGCCATTCTTTTATTTCGGCAAGTCTCCTCTCAAAACCCTGGCGGGCTTTCTCTTCAAAGACCTCTTCGTAAGTTTTGCCTTCCGGGATGGGATAACGGGGAAAATGATGCCGACCAAGGTCAAGCTCCACCTGGCAGCGCTCTGCAATCAAAAGGCTATTAGAGAGGGCCTCCGGGGCCCAGGAAAAACGCTTTTTCATCTCCTCCGGGGAGGCGAAATAGAGTTTGTCCGTCGAAAAACGCATGCGGTTTTCATCGGTGACCACCCGGTTGGTCTGGATACAGAGCAGCACGTCATGGACACGGGCATCTTCGGCCCGGAGATAATGGCAATCGTTGGTGGCCACCAGCGGAAGCCCCAGGTCCTCGGCTATTTCCGCCAGGGCCTCATTTACTATTTTTTGTTCCGGAAGGCCGTTTTCCTGGACTTCAAGATAAAATCTTCCGGGAAAAAGCTGGCTATATTCCCTGGCAAGCTCGCGGGCCCGCTCCTTCTGCCCCCTCAAGATGGCCGCCGCTACCTCTCCATGCAAACAGGCCGAAAGGGCAATAAGCCCTTCGTTGTATTGGGCCAGAAGTTCTTTATCCACCCGAGGTTTCCAGTAAAAGCCCTCCAGATTGGCCAGGGTAACAAGTTTAAGAAGATTTCGGTAACCAACCTCGTTTTCACAAAGAAGAATTAAGTGATATCCGGCTTCGTGAGCACTTTTGGCCTTGCGATCAAAACGGGAGCCAGAAGCCACATAGACCTCGCAGCCCAGAATAGGCTTTATGCCGAATTCTTTGGCCATCTCATAGAAATGCACCAGCCCGAAAAGGCTTCCGTGATCGGTAATGGCCACGCTTTCGTAGCCGTATTCTCTGGCAAGAGGAAAAAGATCCTTAAGCCTGATGGCCCCGTCAAGCAAACTCCACTCGGTATGTAAGTGTAAATGCACAAAATCAGCCATCGCCACCTCCCTGGATGCTTCTTTCCAAAGATACCCCGAAGCCTATGAGGACTCAAGAAAATTTTTATTGACTAAATTTAGTTTCTAATTTAGTTTTTATCTAAAAACGGAAGGAGGATCAAAATGAAAAAATATCAATGTCAGATGTGCGGCTACATTTATGATCCGGAGAAGGGAGATCCTTCACGGAACATCCCTCCCGGCACCCCTTTTGAGGAACTTCCGGAGGACTGGACTTGCCCTTCCTGTGGGGCCCCCAAAGCGGCTTTTAAGCCTTTAGGTTAATCTGGTTTTAAGTGGAGGCTTTGGGGACGACTTCAGAAATCCCCGGCCTCCGCTTAAAATTTTTCTAAAAAGCAGCAGTTATCTGATGATAAATTATTTCGGCAAGGTCACGGCTTATTTTTTTAAGGGCTATCTCCCGCCCGGGGTCTATTTCCTCTCCCGCTATCTCCCGCACTACCGGATAATCCTCGTAGCGATAAATATTGGTATTGCGCCAGATTACATGCCCCTTGCGATCCACAAGCTCTGCGGTGGCCCTTACCGAGACCCGGCGCTCAAGCGTCTGGGTGTATTCGTCAAAGGAAAGGCCGCCCACGTAAACAGAGAGGATCTTACCCTTGAGGATGAGGTCCGCCTTTTCAGGGGGAGCCAGGCGAAGATCACCGGCAAGCTCTATCCTCTCCCTTAAGGCCTCTGCCATAATCTCTCCAAACCTGATGTCAGAGGTGGGGTTTTCCCAGACCGGCACGTAAATGGTCTGCCAGGAGGGGGAAAAGGCCGTCGGGCGCCCCTCAAGCTGATATCCACAACTTGCCAAAAAAAGAAGGAGAATAAAAAGGCTTAAAAAGCGCCTCATTCTCGATACCTGAGATATTGTTCACGCAGAAGCCAGTATATCCCACCCAGAACTAAAACGGCAAAGGCAAGGGCCGCCAGTTTGGCCGGAGTGATAGCCTTAAAATCTATGATGATAAATTTTCGCACCAGGGCCAGAAGGGCTATCAGAATAACCGTCTTGATCTGCACGATGCCTTCTTTGCGCAAACTCACTTTCAAGATGGAATGCTTGAATTCCAATGCGATAAGAAGGGTCATGATCATGCCAAAAATCTTTTGAAAGACCTTGTGATCCAGCGGATCAAGGCCCCGTTCCAGAACGAGAATAACAGTTTCTCTTATCAGATTGACAAGAGCGATGGCTATTACGCAGGCAATGATAGCGGTAAGGATAAAAGTTACCACCTGTTCAAATTTTTCATAAAGCGTTAAGGTGCGCCATTCGTTCAGGAAACTTCCGGGCATCTTCGACTTTCCTTCGAAAAATTTTATATTACTGGGTTAAGGTAACATTGTCTTTTGGGATCCGTTCCCATTTTTCGGAACGAAAAATGGGAACGGATCCTATGATTCAGACCTTTAATGCTCTCATTAATATTGCGAACTTAATAAGTAAGGTGGCCTTTGGAAATGCCCAGAATTCAGATTCTTCCGGAAAATATTGCCCGCAAGATTGCCGCTGGAGAAGTCATCGAAAGGCCGGCTTCGGTGGTCAAAGAGCTCTGTGAAAACGCCTTTGATGCCGGGGCTAAAAATGTCCAGGTCGAGGTCTGGGAAGGGGGGCTTTCGCTCATCCGGGTGCGGGACGATGGCTGCGGGATGGAACCAGAAGACCTCAAAAGATGCTATCTTCCCCATGCCACCAGCAAAATTCACCGGGAAGAAGACCTTCTTAAGATCAGGACCTGGGGTTTTCGAGGAGAAGCCCTGGCAAGTATTGCGGCGGTCTCAGAACTTAACATCTCTTCTCGTGCCCGTGGAGCCCTTATCGGGGGCAAGGTTCGCATCCGTTACGGAAAATTCGTCTCTTTTACGGAAAGGGGGCTTGCCCCTGGCACCGTGGTGGAAGTCTGTGGCCTTTTCAGCAACGTGCCGGCGCGTAAGGCCTTTCTCAAAAGCCCCCGGGCGGAAGCAGCCAGGATCTCTGAAATCGTAAAGCTTCTAGCTTTTGAAAACCCACAGGTTAATCTTTCGCTTTCTCTTGCAGGCAAAGAAGCCTTCCGGTATCGAAGCGCTGAGGGGAGAAAAGGGCTTCTGGCCAAGGTCTCCGGGCTCAAAAAAGAGGCCCTGCTTGAAGAAGTTTGTGAAGAAGGGCCTTATCGTCTAAGGGCCATCATAAGCCCTCAGGAACCAGGTTTTCCCACCGCCAGGCATTATTACTTTCTGGTGAACAATCGTATTGTGAAAGATCGTCTGCTCGCTGCAGCCACAAACGAGGCCTTAAAGTCCTTTTTTCCGCGAGGGAAATATCCTGCCCTTCTGCTGGTGCTTGAAGTATCTCCTGAGCTTGTAGATGTAAATGTTCATCCTGCCAAGTGGGAAGTCCGCTTCCGGGAAGAAGCCAGAGTCTTTTCCCTGGTCAAGACGCTGCTTGAAAAATTCTTCTCACCAAGCATCAGCATAAAAAGAGAAGACCCTTCCCCACCTGAAGATCTGCCCCTTCAGGAGCAGGCAGACGAAAAAGAAGAACTCTGGGATCAATTTTCCTTCAGGGTAAAAGAGCCTGAAGTTCCTTTTGGAACCACTCCCAAACTTTTTTCTGCTGAGAAAGCAAAAGTCCTGGCTCCTTTAGGGGAGGAATTTTTTATTTTGAAAGAAGGAGAGGAAATTATCTTCTTTGACTTTCACGCCGCCCAGGAACGGCTCCTTTTCGAAAAGCTAAAAGAAGACCTTGCCAGGAAGGGAAAGATCACCTCCCAGAGGCTTCTTAAGGCCGAAGCCCTCCATCTTTCCGGCAGAGCTTTTGAAAGACTTGAGGAAAATCTTTCTCTCCTTGAAAGACTTGGCTTTGAGATTGAGTTTTTTTCTCCGGGAGAGGTCCTTTTGAGGGCTGTTCCGGCCATCCTTGGGCTTCAGAGTTTAAAGGCCCTTGAACAATTCCTGGAGGAAGGCCCCTCAGGGAAACTCCTTGAAGATGTCCTGGCGTCTCTGGCCTGCAAGGCCGCCAAAAAGGCGGGAGACTTCCCTCCTTCTGAGGAGATCCTTAAACTTTACCAGGAGACTCGGGAAAGGAAGCTTGAACACTGCCCTCACGGGCGCCCTTTTAAGTGGAGAGTAAGCCTTGAAGAAGTGCGAAAGAGATTGGGCCGCCGCCTATGAAAAACCTATCCCCTTGATCGCCGTTGTGGGCCCCACCGGGGTAGGAAAGACAGAGATCGCCTGCTTTCTGGCCGAAAATCTAAATGGTGAGGTCATAAATTTTGATTCCATCCAGGTCTATAAGCATCTGCAAATAGGGGCGGCCAAACCAGGCCCTGAAGAGCTTGCCCGGGCCCCTCACCATCTCCTGGGCATCCTGGAGCTTCACGAAGAGTTTAACGCTGCCAAATTCGTAGAACTTGCGGACCGGGCGATTGCAGAGCTTCACCGTCGAGGCAAACAGCCCCTCCTGGCCGGGGGAACCGGCCTTTATCTCAAGGCCCTGCTACACGGACTTTTTGAGGTGGGAGATGTCTCTGAGATCAGAAAAAAACTAAAAGAAAGACTGGAAAAAGAAGGGCTTGAGGTCCTCTTTAAGGAGCTTGAAAAGATAGACCCTGAAACCGCCCAAAGGATTTCCGCCCACGACAGGGTTCGTATCTTAAGGGCCCTTGAGGTCTTTTATGCCACGGGAAGGCGTTTCTCAGAACTTGCCCGGGAACACGCCTTCGCCAGGCGTCGCTATCCCTGCCTTAAGATCGGCCTCCATCTTCCCCGTCAGGAACTCTACCGGCGTCTTGATGTGCGGGTCGATAAGATGCTTGAAGCCGGCTTTCTGGAAGAAGTAAAAACTCTTCTGGCAAAAGGTTATTCTCCCGCGCTCAAACCCTTGCGCTCTATCGGCTACCGCCACCTGATCGCCTATCTTGAAGGGCAGGTGCCTTTTGAAGAAGCCGTAAGACTGATGAAGCGCGACACGCGGCGTTATGCCAAAAGGCAACTCAGCTGGTTTCGTAAAGACCAGGAGATCAAGTGGTTCCGCCCGGAAGAAAAAGAAAAAATCCTTGCTGAGGCCCGCAAGTTCCTAGACACGCACCGGCTTTAAACCCCTATTTTCTTTACACCAATACATGGAAAAATCGGCCCGCTCCAGGGCCTTTTCCAGGGTGTCGGAGGCGATAACATTGGTAATCCCTATAGAAAAGGTAATTTTTCGCACCCCGTCTGGAAATTTGAAGGGCAACCCTTCTTCATATAGCCTTTCAGCAAAAGGAAGAAACTTATCAATCGTAACCCCTATTATCACCGCCGAAAATTCGTCTCCATGGAGCCGGCAGGGGAAATCTTTGGGCTTGAGATTCCTCTTTAAATAATTCGCAAAGGCAATCAGAACTCTATCACCCATTTTGTGGCCGTAATAATCATTTACAGACTTAAACTTGTCTAAATCGAAATAACACAGGAGATAATCCTCCTCGAAAATGTTTGGCATCACCACCTCGTTAAAGAACTTTTCAAGGGCGCTCTGGTTCCAGAGGCCGGTCAACTGGTCTCGCAAGAAGCTTTCCTTGAGAAAAGAAAGCTCCCGCTCAAGCTCTTCGATGCGCTGGATATAGTTGGTTATGCGGGTTAGATCTTCCGTAAGCCCCAGTTTTTCGGCAATTTGAGGATGAATTTTGTCAAGAAGCGAGGAAAAGATGCTTTTTCCTTCGATAAGAAGGTTCAAAATGTAATTATTCTTCTTCTTGATCCTGGTGGCAGCATAAAAGGCATCCGCATAAAGGGGCGGCAGGGGAACTTTTTTCTCCCGCTGAATTTCAAGAAAGGCGATCCAGGCCGAAAGAAGGGCCTCTCTTTCCGCCTCAAGCCTAGCCTTAAAACTTTCAGCTTCCTTAGCCTTGGGAATATATTCTGCCTCTGCTCCAGCTCCCTCGAACATAACCCCTCCCTTTTCATTTGAACTTTATAAAAAATTCGGAAAGCACTTTTCGTTACTTTAAAAAATTTCGAAAGTTGAAATTGAGTTTCTTTTTAAATTTTTTTATAAATTTGTGAAATGATAGTGAATTACCCAGAGGTAACAAAGAAAAAGGAGCCCGAAAAAGAAGAGGATGCTCTTTTTACCGGAACGAAGGCCTACAAACATAAGGATGGCACCAAAACCGCCCACCAAAAAACTCTTAAAAAACAAGAAAAAGCGGGGAGAAATACGTATGGCCCAACGCATGAAGGGGTTTCTTTCCTCACAAAAGCCCGTCTCTAGGCAAAACAACGTTAGGTAACCATCCAGGTGAGAAAGGGCAAAGGTCAACACATAAAGAATAGCAATTAGGGCGCAATAATAAGTTGGGGGTAGTTTCGCTTTCATCTCTTTGCAAAAAGCACGTAATCGTTCAATTCCACCCTAAGAGCCCGGGCTACCGGAACACATTTGGCACAGAGAGCAAAAATGATCTCCCTCCCCGGTTCAGCACTCAAGGTTTCAAAATGCCCCATCCCTTTGGCCATTACCAGATCAACTCCGAAATAAATTTCCTTAAATTCTTTGCTGGCCTCAGAAAGACTAAGCCCTACCATTTCAGCCCCGGTAGAGATCACCTTTGCAGGAAGAGAAAGATTAAGTCTTTCAAGGTCTGGCAGAGAAAGATCATTCTGAATGGGTTTGGGTTTGACCCCGTAAAAGACCTCAAGCCCCCTTTCTTTTAAGTAGGAAAGCAAAGGCAGATCGAAAAAGACCTCACCGGCATTGTCCGTGAGCAAAAGAAAAGAGGAGGCCTTCTGGAGTTTGTGAGCCACTTTTTCACTCTCATCAAGGGCCAGCTTAAGTCCTTCTCTTAAGGCCTTCTCTATCTCTTCAGTAGGGCGGAAAAAATCGATGGCGTTTCCGAGGAGGGCAAAATAAAGGAGCTTTCTCAGACTTCCCTGATAGGCGGGCAGAAGGACTTTGGCCATCTTTTGGGCGATCTCTATTTCCTTTTCTTTAAGAGGGGCGTATGGATCCTTGCTGGCACAATATTTTTTAACACGGCGGTGGAGGTGAGAGGCGATAACCGGTGGTGGAATATCGGGGCTGTAGAGTTCTTCCAGCCAGTTGAGCGCCTTTTTGAGATTTTCTTCTTCCGGGCGGCAGGCAAGACTCATGGCCTGGCGTGCCAGTCTTTCCAGACAGGGGCGACAATAAGAAGGAATTTGCTGGTAGCGCATAACTTGTTGATATCACAAACAATTCGTGTTTTAAAAGACGCGCAGCGGAAGTTTAGAAGAAAAAGGAGGAATTATGGCGGCTGAAAAGATCAGACTCACCGAAGATCACAAGCTCATCGTGCCAGACGAACCTATCATTCCTTACATCGAAGGCGATGGCACCGGGCCAGACATCATGCGGGCGGCCCTTCCCGTATGGAACGCCGCGGTGGAAAAGGCCTACGGTGGCAGGCGTAAAGTCCACTGGAAGGAAATCCTTGCCGGGGAAAAGGCCTACCGGGAAACAGGAAATTACCTTCCGGAAGAGACCATCCAGGCCATGCGGGAGCACGTGGTCTCCATCAAAGGCCCCCTTACAACTCCTGTAGGCGGGGGGTTCCGGAGCCTAAATGTTACCATCCGCCAGGTGCTGGATCTTTACTCCTGCGTGCGGCCGGTCAAGTGGGTCCCGGGAGTGCCAAGCCCGGTCAAACACCCCGAGCTGGTGGATATGGTAGTATTCCGGGAAAACACCGAAGACGTTTACGCCGGTATCGAATGGGAGGCGGGCTCCAAAGAAGCCAGAAGGATTATCGCCTTCCTTCGGGAAGAGCTTGGCAAAGAAATAAGAGAAGACTCTGGCATTGGCATCAAACCCATCAGCCGCTTCGGCACCAGGCGTCACGTGCGCAAGGCCATTCAATATGCCCTGGATTATGGCCGCCGCAGCGTAACCCTGGTGCACAAAGGAAACATCATGAAATACACAGAAGGGGCCTTTCGCAACTGGGGCTACGAACTGGCCCGGGAAGAGTTTGGCGAAGTCACCGTTACCGAAGACGAACTCTGGGAAAAGTATGAAGGCAAGCTCCCGGAAGGAAAAATTCTTGTAAACGATCGCATTGCAGACGCCATGTTTCAGTGGGCCCTTTTAAGACCTGCGGAATATGACGTTCTTGCCATGCCCAATCTCAACGGAGATTACATGTCTGATGCCCTGGCAGCTCAGGTGGGAGGGCTTGGGATGGCCCCCGGGGCCAATATCGGAGACGGATACGCCGTTTTTGAGGCCACCCACGGATCGGCTCCTAAATACGCGGGGCTTGATAAAGTAAACCCCAGTTCGGTGATCCTTTCCGGGGCCATGATGTTTGAATATCTCGGCTGGAAAGAGGTAAAAGAACTCATCTGGGAGGGCATCTCCCGGGCCGTGCAGGAAAAGGTCGTGACTTATGACCTGGCCCGCCAGATCGAAGGGGCCAGGGAGGTAAAATGCTCTGAATTTGGCCAATACGTGGTGGAAAAAATCAAAGAACTTTGAAGCGGAGGCCAAAAATGGCGCGCAAATATGATTTCGCGGCCATCGAAGAGAAGTGGCAAAAAGAATGGGAAAGGCGCGGGACTTTCCGTGCTCAGGATCTGGATCCCGCCCGCCCCAAATATTACGTGCTTGAGATGTTTCCCTACCCTTCGGGTCGTATTCACATGGGCCACGTGCGCAACTACTCCATCGGAGACGTCATTGCGCGCTTTCGGAAAATGCGCGGGGCAAACGTCCTCCACCCCATGGGCTGGGACGCCTTCGGGCTGCCGGCAGAAAACGCCGCCCTGAAGCACGGCACCCATCCTGCCAAGTGGACCTATGAAAACATCGCTTACATGCGCCGCCAGCTCAAACGCCTGGGGTTTTCCTATGATTGGGAGAGGGAGTTTGCCACCTGTGACCCGGATTATTACCAGCACGAGCAACGCTTCTTTATCGAAATGCTTGAGCGCGGCCTGGCCTACCGCAAGAAAACCACCGTAAACTGGTGTGAACATTGTCAAACCGTGCTGGCCAACGAGCAGGTGGAAGACGGACGCTGCTGGCGTTGTGGTGAAGAGGTAACCCTTAAAGAGATGGAGGGCTGGTTTCTCAAAATTACCGCTTATGCCGAAGAGCTGCTGCGGGATATCGAAAAACTGCGGGGCAAGTGGCCGGAGAAGGTCCTCGCCATGCAGATCAACTGGATTGGAAAGAGTGAAGGCGCCGAGATCCGCTTCCCCCTTGAGGAGCTTGCCGAAGAAATCGTGGTCTTCACCACCCGGCCCGATACCCTCTACGGCGTAACCTTTATCAGCCTTTCTCCGGAACATCCCCTGGCGCGGAAACTGGCCGCCAGAGACCCGGAACTTTTAAAAGAAGTCGAGGTCTTTCTCAAAGAGACACGCCGCGAGAGGCGCCGTATCGAAGAAGGGCTGGCAGAAAAGAAAGGACTTTTCCTTAAGGCCTACGCCAGACACCCCTTAACCGGTGAGCGCCTGCCGGTCTTTGCCGCCAATTTTGTCCTCATGGAATACGGAACCGGGGCGGTGATGGCGGTGCCGGCCCACGATCAGCGGGATTTTGAGTTTGCCAAAAAGTATGGCCTTCCCATAAAAGTTGTTATTCGTCCTCAAGAGGGGGAACTTGACCCCTCGACCATGGAAGCCGCCTATGAAGAGCCCGGTGTGATGGTAAATTCCGGCCCCTTTGACGGCCTTCCAAGCGAAGAGGGGAAGAAAAAAATCGTCGCCTTTCTTGAGGAAAAGGGCCTTGGCCGCCCGAAAATTACTTACCGTTTGAGAGATTGGGGGGTTTCAAGACAACGCTACTGGGGGTGCCCTATCCCGGTGATCTATTGCGAAAAGTGCGGCATAGTGCCAGAGAAGATCGAAAACCTGCCGGTCAAACTCCCCCTTGAGGCGGAGCTTGATGAACACGGCCGTTCCCCTCTACCAAGGCTTAAAGAATTTGTGGAAACCGTCTGCCCCAGATGCGGGGCTCCTGCCCGCCGCGAAACAGATACCTTTGACACCTTTGTAGAATCTTCCTGGTATTTCGCCCGCTTTGCCTGTCCCAGGGCCAGAGAACCCCTTGAAAAAGACAAAGTCTCCTTCTGGCTTCCGGTGGACCAATACATCGGCGGAATCGAACACGCCATCCTTCATCTCCTCTACGCCCGTTTCTTTACCAAGGTGCTCCGTGATCTCGGATATCTTGAGATTGACGAACCTTTCGAGCGTCTTTTGACCCAGGGGATGGTCCTTAAGGAAACTTATCGCTGCCCCCGGCACGGCTGGCTCTATCCGGAAGAGGTGTCTCCGGAAGGAAGGTGTCTCAAAGAGGGCTGTCAGGCCGAGGTGGAGGTAGGGCGTTTTGAAAAGATGTCCAAGAGCAAGTGCAACGTGGTTGATCCGGCCAAGATGATCGAGCTTTACGGGGCCGATGCCGTAAGGCTTTTTATCCTCTTTGCCGCGCCACCAGAAAGAGACCTGGAGTGGAGTGATCAGGGCCTTGAGGGCGCCTATCGTTTTCTGCAGCGGGTATTTCGCCTGGTGGATGAAAACCTTGAGGAATTAAGGGCCGTCTCTCCCTTCAAGGGAAAGCATCAGGAACTTCCCGAAGAATTAAAGGCCCTGCGCCGAAAGACCCATCAGACTATCAAAAAAGTCACCCAGGATATCGAAGAACGCTACCATTTCAACACCGCCATCGCAGCCATTATGGAACTGGTAAACCTCTGCTTTGAAACTCTTAACAAGGCCTCGAAAAAGCCTCCCTTCTGGGAGGTGATGCGGGAGACCACCGAGGCCATCCTCCTTCTCTTATCCCCCATGGCACCCCATCTCTGCGAGGAACTCTGGCAGGCCCTGGGGAAGGAAGGCCTGATAGCTGATGCCTCCTGGCCCTCTTATGAGGAAGCCGCCCTTAAAGAGGATGTAATAAACATGGTGGTGCAGGTAAATGGCAAGGTTCGAGACCAGCTCCAGGTGCCTGCAGGGGCCGGAGAGGAAGAGGTCAAAAGACTGGCTCTTGCCAGCGAAAGGGTTAGAAGACACCTTGAGGGCAAAGAGATCAAGAAAGTGGTTTTTGTCCCCGGTCGGCTGATTAACTTTGTGGCCCGCTAAAAGTGGACGCTGTCCGTGTCGAGAACCTCACCAAACGATACGGGAGGCTTGAAGCCCTTCGCGGCATAAGTTTTCGCATTGCCCCGGGAAGCCTTTTTGCCCTTTTGGGACCCAACGGCGCCGGAAAAACCACCACCATCCGGATCCTCTGCGGCTTAACACGCCCTACCTCTGGAAGGGCCTTTTTCTACGAAGTGGATGTCTTCGCTTCTCCTGTGAAAGCCAAAAAAATGGCCGGCCTTGTGCCTCAAACCATCAATCTCGATATGGAACTCACGGTGGCGGAAAACCTCCTCATTCACGGCCTCCTCTTTGGGCTTTCAAGAAAAGAAATTGCCCGGCGCAGCCAGGAGCTTCTCCGGTTTGCGGACCTCCTGGAACGAAAAAATCACAGGGTCCGCACCCTTTCAGGGGGGATGCGAAGGCGGGTGCTTATCATCAGGGCCCTTCTTCACCGGCCCCGGATCCTTTTCCTGGATGAGCCCACCGTGGGGCTTGACCCCCATATCAGACGGAAACTCTGGGGACTTATCAAAATGATTCAGCAGCAGGGGACCACCATCCTCCTTACCACGCACTACATTGAAGAGGCGGAATTTCTGGCCGACCGGGTGGCCTTCATTGACGAAGGGCGCCTCATTATCGAAGACACCCCCGGGGCCCTTATCGGGCGTCTGGGAGAATTTGCGGTGGATATTGTGCGAGAAAAAGGCCTTGAAACCAAATATTTTCGGAGCCGTAAAGAGGCCGAAAGTTTTGCCCTTACCTTTACCAAACGGGCAGAAACCGTTACCATCCGCCGCGTAAGTCTTGAAGACGCCTTCGTGCACTTTACGGGGCGAAAAGTATGAAGGGTTTCTGGGCGATCTATTTGCGAGAGATCCTTATCATCTGGCACCGGTTGCCGAGGATGCTCCTTTCCTTTTCCGTCTCTCCCACCCTTTATCTGGTGGCTTTTGGCTTTGGCCTGGGCAAACACCTGCAGGTAGGCGGAAGACCTTATCTCGAATTTCTCATTCCGGGGCTTGTGGCGGCCTCTTCCATGACCCAGGGCTTTGGGATCAATGTGGAAATAAACGTGGCCCGTTTTTATCTCAAAGTTTTTGAGGAATTCCAGGCCGCTCCCATCTCAAATGCGGCCTATGTCCTGGGAGAAACCCTCTCTGGAGTCACCCGGGCCCTTCTTTCCGTCTCCGTCATCCTTCTCATTACCTCTCTGGCGGGGGTGTCTTTTTCTTTTGGTCCTGCCTTCTGGCTGGGAGTGATCTTAAACGCCTTCGTCTTTGCCGCCCTTGGGGTAACTTCTGCCATGATTATCAAATCCCATGCCGATCAAGCCCTGGTGACCAATTTCATCATTACCCCTATGGCCTTTCTCGGGGGGACCTTTTTCCCCATCGAAAATATGCCACCTCTGGTGCAGATAATTTTAAAGGCCCTCCCCCTGACTCACGCCACCAGACTGATCCGTCAGGCCGCTTACGGAGAGGGCCTCAGGTGGGAATCCCTTTTCATTCTGGTCCTCCTGGCCCTGGCAAGCCTCTTCCTGGCCTACCATTCCGTGGACAGGGCTCGAGACTAAGCCTCCTTGATCTTCCGTGCCAGAAAGTGTAAGAGCTTTCGCGGATGAGAGACGGGGCCTTCATGCTCCCGGATGAGGGCTGCCAGACTCTTTCCCTCTACCACGAGGCCTTCAAGCCTTGAAGCGATTTCCTCAGGCTCTGCCGGCCAGGAAAGCCCCTTGATGCGGGCCAGGACCTCCGCCGGCCAGCCCACACCGAGCACCTTTGCACTTTCCTGAAGCACCGCAGAGAAAAATACCAGGGCGTCGTGCCCCTCTTTGATCTCCTTGTAAGCCAGTTTGGCCAGGCCACCGGCGGTGTGGGCGCGGGGTGTCTTTTCCTGAAGCTCTCCCTCAAGCTTTTTCAACACCAGCTCCGGCTCCGCCCGCAGGATATTACGAATCGTCTGCCGGGTAAGGCCCAGAAAATCCGCAATATCGTCTTCGGTCTTGAAAGCTTCTTCTGCCAGCACGATGGCGTAGGAGGCCTCCATGAGACTGGTGATCCAGGTGAGATTACGATATTCGATGAGCTTGCGGGGGCCTCCAATAATTTCAAGGGCCTTTAAAAATACCCTGATTGCCATGCTATCCACGTCAAATTCCTTTATCTCCTGAGGTCCTATCACTACCGGCATCTTTCCACCTCCTTGAAAATTTTTCTGTCTTTAAAATGGGTATTCTTGAAGTATTTGGCCAGCCCAAACCCTACATAATCGGCAAGAAGGAGAAAGTCCTAGAGAGAGACCTCAAGCTTAGATAACCTCAAGGGGATGTGCCTAAACTCAAGAGTAATTTCCGGTTAATTCCCCCTCCCTCGTAGGGAGGGGCAGGAGGGACAGGGGGAGGGTAGACCCCCGTCCCTCCGTCCCTCCCCATATAAGGGGGAGGGAGATCCCCTTCGCCACTCACTAGCACACCCTTTGGGTGAAAAACTCAAAGTGAGCATTTTCCTTGAAATATATCCGAAGAGCTCTTCTCTACTTTGCTAACCGGAAATTATGGTAGCAAATATCCATGAATTAAATTCCGGTCCGATAAGGAAATGAAATCAAAGTAAAAAACATTTAGGAGGGCTGGCCCTTTTAATGCTCCTGTGGTAAGAAGGGCTTATGTTTGAGAGAATATGGAAGAGTGCAATCTTCGCCCTTGGGTTTCTTCTTTTCTGGATTTTCACGGTTGAGGCCAAAACCCTTGAAGACCTTTACCAAGACTTTTCTCCTCTTTCTGCTTTGGTAATCAGTATCGAAGGGACAGAGATCATCCTTGATAAAGGCCGTGCTGACGGAGTTCATCCTGGTGACCTCTTCACCGTTTACAAACAGGGAAAAAAGATCGTCCATCCCACCACCAAGAAAGTCCTCGGTTTTCTTAAGATCCCTGTAGGAAAAGCAGAAGTAACCCACACGTATGAGAACTTTGCTACTGCTCGTATCCTTGAGGCCAAAGAAAACATCAAAGTGGGTTTTCCGGCCATTCGCTTTGCGGACCAGAAAGTCCTGATCGTAGAAACTGTCTCTGGAGCAGCCCTTGAGCTTCTTCCGCTTTTGAAGGCCAAACTCCCAGATCTCCATTTTGAGATAGCCAAAGAGATCCATTTTGAGGAATTGTCCCCGGTGTATCTTGCCAGACAGGGTATTGATCTTGTCTTCGTAACAGATGGCAGGCGGGTGCGTGTTTATAACCGGAGACTTGAGATCCTCCAGATCTATGGCCTGGCAGGAGTTTTAGGAGGGCCTGAAGGAGCTCCCCCCACCAAGCCCCAGGTGGTACCCTCAGGCCCGCCTACGTCTCAGCCTCCTCAAACTCCACCTCCACCAAAACCTCAAACTCCAAGGCCTTCTCAGGTTCCCAAGGGGTACTATGTGCCTCCCCCTCCTCCGCCTCCGGTTCCTGCCGCTCCTCCTGCAGCGCCACAACCCCAGGTGCAGAGTCGATATCCCTATTCAACGCTTACCTATCAGCAACCTGTGGCCCCGAGTTTCCGGAAGGTGGGGCATCTTTCCGAGGTGGTCATTGATCTTGAAGTAGGAGACGCCGATCGCGACGGTGCTCCAGAAATAGTCTATCTTACACCCACCACCCTCTACATTACTAAATATCGTGCCCCAGGGGCCTGGCGCTATGAATACCGTGGTTTCGGTAAGGTGCTCAATTTTTCTCTGGGACCTAAAGGCTGGATAGCTCTTAACGTCTATGTGGAGGGAGAAGGCATGCGAAGCCTTCTCCTGAGATTTTATCAGGGACGATTCGAAGAGATTGTCAAAGATGCCAATTTTATCCTAGGGTTTTTTGATTTCGATGCCGACGGAGTGAAAGAGACCCTTCTCGCCCAGAGTTTCGATAAGGATAATTTCTTCGGCCTTCCGGTCTATGAGGTCCACCCGGGAGCCGGTGGAAAACTTGTCTATCAACGCAAGATCGAAGTCCCTCTACATTTTCAAATTTTGGGAGCGGCTTTTGCCGATGTGGATGGTGATGGCCAGCGAGAGGTCCTCTTTTTGAACCGGGCCAAAAAGATCCAGATCTACAAGGGCCGCAAGAAGATCTGGGAATCAAACCGTAAGGTGGGAGGATCTATTTATTCCATTTCTTTTTCTGCCGGTTCCAAGCACCTCAACTACAAGATGGCCATAAGTGCTGAGGTGGATCCCATCGTCTATGATCTCAACGCGGACGGAGTCCAGGAAGTGCTTCTGGTTGCTAACAAAAGCACCCATCGGGATCTGATACCGGGCATACCAGCTTATGAAAGCGGAGGAGTTCTGGTGCTTACTCGCTCGGTGATGGGCTTTTCTCTTCTGCCCCTTACCGGGACTTTTGATGGCCCCCTGCAGGGTATATCCATCGTAGGGCAGGAAATTTTTGTAACCTATGTAAGAGGAAATCCCTTCACTCAAAAAGGGGAGAGCTATTTATTGGCCTTTCCTCTCAGGATGCCGCAGGCAAGCCCTGGAGCCCAGATCCCCTACCGGCCTACTCCTTAAGGACCGCCTGAGGATGGGCCTTTAAAAATTCCTGGAGGGCCTTCTGGTGAAGGTCGTTTATTTTTTTCGTGTATTCTTCCTGTTTGATAAGGGCTCCTTTGAGCCCGCCGCGCAAGTTTATTTCCGCCAGATAACAAGCTCCTTCTGCGGTTTTCATAAGATCCAGATGAGCGTAAGGAAACTGGCCTCTGGCCATTATTTCTCGGCAAAGATCCAATTCTTCAGGAGAGAGGTGGTAGGAAGTGGCCTCTCCTCCAAAAAAGAGATTATTGCGAAAATTGTAAGGATTTTTTCGGGCGTAAGCTTCTATATAATCTCCCAGCCAAACCACCCGGATATCAATAACCTGCGGCACAAAGGGCTGTAAAACAAAAGGATAAGGCAAGTTTCCAAAAGAAGCCGTATTGTAAAGGGTTTCTATGTTTTCCCAGAGGTGAATTCCCAGGCCACAGTTAAAGCGGTTCTGCTTGGTTACTACTTTCTGGATACCCTTGGCACCGTATTCATTAAGTGCCCTTATTAGATCGTGACGGTCTCGAATAACCCGTGTCTCCGGGATCATGTAGCTTTGAAAGACCGCAGCCTGAAAGCATTTGGAGCGGGCCAGATGTTGAGAGAGGAGAGAGGGGTAGGCCAATATGTTGCGGGCGTATAAGTCCGAATACAGAAATTCTTCTCCCTGTTTCAGGGCCAGGATGCCCAAAATAAAATCACCCCTTTTGAGGGAAGAAAAATGTTTTCGAAAGGCCCGATTTGAGAGGATAACCCAAGGGGGTCGCATTAAAAGAGCATCTCAAGAAAGTGTTTGTGATACCGGGTAAGATCCGCCCCGCATTTTCCGCAATTGAACTTTATTTCCCCAAAGACCTGAGTATCGTCTGCTACCGGGGTGAAGCTTCCGTCTTCGTTCTGGATGTATCGGGTGGTAATGGTGACATTTTCTGCCAGTTCAAAGAAGTCTTCATCATTTCCACAATAAGGACAAACAATGCGCGTTGTTCCGGTATAACGAAAGGGTTTTTTGGCCACTACAAATCTTCTTTGTGGGCGGTTTTGTTTGGCCTGGGCTTTGAGTTGATTTTTTTCTCGCATAATTATCGTCCAAAGTAACCTGTAAGCTGACCTTTGGCCAGTATATAAGGAGAAATAACCTTTTCAAAGGTTTTGAGAGCTGTATTTTCTGGAAGGTCAAGTTTTTCTACTTTCAGGGCAAAGATGGTGAAAACATAGGGGTGCTCTCCAGTTCCGGGTGGAGGCTGCGGCCCTCCATAGCCTGTGAAACCAAAAGAATTTTTGAGCTCTCTGGCTCCAGAGGGCATGTGTTTCCCCGAAGCTCCTTCCGGAAGCTCATGAATCTCTCGAGGGATATTGATCACCATCCAGTGGACCCAGTTGCGCGCTACCGGATGGGGATCAACACAGAGAAGAGCAAAAGATTTAGTCCCTTCCGGCTCTCCCTCCCACCTGAGAGGGGGAGAAATATTTTTACCTCCTGCCCCTGGCATGACATATTTGAGAGGAATACGACCTCCGTCTTCAAAGGCTGGGGAGACTAACTTCATACGAGACTCCTTGGCAGCCGCTATCATCGCTGCTATCAGAAAAAAAGAAATCGGAACCAGTAAAAAATGGAACTTTTTCATAGGAATTTACTTTAGTATAAGCCTTTTCATTCAATATTCAAGTACAAATTTTTTAAAATTGTTTAAAAACCCTTGAATAATCTAGGAATAATCTGAGTAATGTGCAGATCTTAATTTGTAGCTTCAAGTATTAAAATGAGACCACAATCACACCAGGGAGTTGTGCAAAACTTTAAAAATTTTAGTCGAGATAGGAAATTTCACCGGAAAAAAGGGTGATCTTTTCTCCGGAAAAGGTCTCAATTATGAGACCTCCCTGAGGATCAAGGCCCAGAACTCTTCCGCGCCCTTTCTCCTCCCGGAAAAGATCGATTCCGAAACGAACCTTACGCCCCACGGTATCGCTATAGGCTAAGAAGGGTTCAGCAAAAGGAAGAGGGCCCTCCTCTCGCAGCAAACGGGCCTCCAAAGTCCGTAAAAGTCCGTAATATTTCGCCAATCTTGCCAGCAACTCCGCTGCCATCTCGCAAAGAGGAATTTCCCGGCCCAGATATTCTTTAACGGAAATAGCTGGAAGACCGGCTGGCAGGCTATTGTTGAGGTTGAGCCCAATTCCTACCAGGGCCCAGCTTTCATCCGAAAGGATTTCTTCTTCGATGAGGACGCCTGCAAGTTTTTTTCCCGCAAGCCAGATGTCATTTACCCATTTGATACAGGCCGGAACCTGGTAATGCCAGAGGGTTTCTGCCAGAGCCACTCCCATGTAAAGAGGGAAAAACCCCTTTACTTCCGGTAAAAAATCCTGATAGAAGGCCACCGCCAGCCAGAGCCCCCCTTTTGAGGCCCACCAGGGCCTTTCAAACCGGCCCCTGGCAGCCGAAAGTTCTTCTGCCATGACCACCGTCCCTTCCGCAAAAGCCCTTTCCTCTTGCAGGAGCTCTCTTAATCTTTCAAGGGCCCGGGAAAGTTTCGAAAAGAAAAAAATCCTTGAGCCTACCACGGCTCCGCGCCGGAAAACCTCCTCCTTGGGGCAGGAAAATAAATAATCTCGCTCGGTTTCAAAAAGGGTGGCCAGGCGCCCCTCACGAAGGGCTAAGATTTTTCTCTCTTGTTCTTTCAGGCGGGCCATTCCTCTTTGACCCGGGAAATAAGCTTTTCCACGTAGGGCCTTTCCTCTTCCAGGCAAAGCCCCAGAAGGGGCCCTCCCTGCTCTACCATCTGCCCCCGGGAAAAAAAGACCCTGAAAACCACCATTGGTGGGCCCTCGTGCAGGATGGGGGTCTCCCTTTTCATGAAAGACATGATGGCAAGCTCCTCCCCGGGTTTTACCAGGACACGGCCTTCGCCCTCTTTCTCAATCTTTTTGGCCAGCTCCGGAGAGAGAAAGTATCGGGCCTTTTCCGGGGCCGTTACGATATGGAGGGTCTCGCGCAAAAGTTCAGCAATGATCTCCTTCTGGGTAAGGGTGTGTTTGATCTCAAGAACCGGCTCAAAGGCCTCTACAAAACGCCCGAGAAGCTCCTGGTTTATTTTCGACACCAGGCCTCCGGCCTTGGCCCGAATGACTTTGGGGTTTCTCTCCCTTTCTAAAACAAAGAGGGGTGAGCCGGGTTTTTCAAGCCATTTCCCCGCTGGCCCTCTTACTTCATCCCCTTCCTTTACCAGAAATTCCCGGAGATAACCGGTATGGGGAGTTACCACGACAAAAATACGATAAGGATTAGCGCGAAATTTTTGAAGCAAAAGGTTTATCTTGCGATTATCAAGAGCCATAGGCGAAAATTATTTATAATAGAGATTTTTCCCCCCCATGGTCAGGAGGGCCTCGTAAAGTTTTTTGCGTAGCTCCCTTCGATTCCAGATACCCTGAATATGGCCGCGGCGTAAGGCATTTTCCGCACTGTGATAGTCAGGAGGGATATCCTCGCCGGTGGTTTCTCTGATCACCCGTGGCCCGGCAAAACCGATCCGGGTAGAACGGATGGCAAACTGATAGGGAGAACAACCCAGGAAACTTGCTACCGGACCGGCGTAAGAGTTGTTGTCGTAAACCACGATGTAAAGACCTCCGGCGTCAATATATTCACGAACTGCCATGGTGCACCGCGGCATCTGAACCACCCCAAGGGTCCCCTCATGGATCCTGATCCCCCCGGTGGTGTGGACAAAGGCCAGAAAAGGCCGTTTCGTAATGCGGGCCCGATCACAGGCCTGGATAAACTTTTCTCCCTCCGCCACTCCCACCGTTCCCTGACGGAAATCGGCAATCAACATGGCCACGATAAGGGAGATACCCCCGATACGGGCCTGAAAAGTGATGATGGCGGAGTTGCGCCCGGTCTTTTTTTGGGCAAGTGCCAGTTTTTTATCATAACCTTCAAAACCCAGCGGATTGCCCGAGGCAATCTCGGCGTTAAATTCTTTAACACTTTTGGCGTCAAATATGTTGTTAAGATACCATTGATATTCCAGCGGAAAATGATAGCCGCAATTGGGGCACACACCGCAGAATTCTCCGTAAAGATCCGGCACCCAGATATCCAGACACCCGTGAACCTCGGCGTTGGGGCAGGTAACGGTGCGGTCCTCAAGGGCCAGCGGGCTTACGTAAAGCTCTGGAAGGTCCACCAGGGCTTCTTCCAGACCCACCACCCTGGCCCTGGGTTTGCGAGGTTTGCTAGCCAAAAGGTCGTAGGCGGTTTTAAGGGGCTCGGTAAGTTGTTTTAAAAACGCAACGCCCTCACCTGAGAGCTCTTCCATCACCCGCTGGAACATCTTTTGCCCCTGCTTGAGGATCCCGTAACGCAGGTCATGATAGATCCGTAAACCCACATCCTGGGTCTTTTCCACGTATCCTTTGAAACTGCACTTATTGAGCCCCAAGATGTGGCGGGTCATCTGGCGATATTTTTTGGACCGCAGGTCAAGGAGTTTTTCGACTTCTACTTCTGAGAGATCCCAGCGCACGTGGATATCGAATTCTTCCGGGGGATTTTCTTCTTCTTTCTTCCTCCGCAGGGCGTAACTACGAAAGGCCTTGAGACTTTTTGTCCGGAGGACCACCTCGTCGGTGGCTCTGATCATTTCGTAACGCAGGCGTTTGAAGAACTGGTAGTCATTCCGCCTGGCTCCCAGGGGAGGCTCCGGGACGATGCGATCAATGGTGCCAAGACGCAGGTTATCTTCGGCGGTAATCTTTAGCTGCCGGGCACAGAATTCTATCAATTCCCGGGGAGGGCGCTCCCCTTCTTTGATTTTTCCCTCAATGGCCGCCGCCCCCTCCGGACTTATTACGGAATAATACCCCCGCGAGGCCATAAGCCTGATGTCAGCAAGCCCTATAGCCTCTGCACCCCCTGAACCCCCTTCTGAAATAAAAGCCACCGTTGGCACCCGAAGTTTGCTCATAAAATAGAGGTTGCGAGCGATCTGTTGCGCTGCCCCGGGATAATCTTCGATAGGATAGGCCCCGGGAGTAAAAATGTAAAAATGGATGGGAATGCCTTCCGTCTCAGCCACCCTCATGTAACGCAGGGCCTTTTCATTCCCCCAGGGTTTGGCACTTCCACCATTTCGGAATTCTTCGCCGTGGCCCTTTTCGTGACCGATTACGATTACCTGGTGAAGATATACTTTGTCTCCCACCCGTCGGGAGATCATGGCCCGGGCACAGACGATGGCGGGATCCACGTTGATATCGCCCTCGCCTCCAAGCTCAGTATAGGAATCATAGACGTTTTCCAGGATATCGAGCAGAGTGAAGCGCTGGGGATTGCGGGTAATTTTAACGATTTCGTAAGGGGTAAGCTCCCGGGCGGCCCGATCTTCCAGGATCTTAAGGCGGGTTTCATAACTTTCCAGAAGATGCTGGCATTCCTTCTCGGATACCTGATAGAAACGCTCCTTAAGTCTTTCCAGGTCTTCAAGGAGATAGGCACACCCCTGCCAGCCTTCTCCCTTGATGTCCTGGAGATAGATCACCCGGTCTATGAGTTCGTGGAGATAACGCTGGAGTTCTCTCATAAAAATTTGAGAATTTCTGGCAATTTTTCTTTAAGGTAATCGATATTGGTCAAAAGAGGCTCCCCTTTGGCCGTCTGACCTTCGATAACCGTGCCCTCAAGAAACTTAAACCCCCGCCTTTCCGCTTCAAAGGTGTCCTTTCCCCACACGATACCCAGGGCCAGGTTGGGATCGAATTCGGTAGGGATACGATAGGGCTCATTTTGCGGAACATGAGTGCGCACCCGCAACCACTCGTAAGAAGGAAATTCGAAACGATTAATCACCCCAGAAAGGGGTCTAAAACCCTGCCTGACATCTTCGGCAATGAGGCGGAATTCGATACTCGTCCCTTCAAAAGTGATGTCTTTCTGGGAATAACCCAGGCGGTCACCGAAAGCGGCCCTTATCTGCTCCTCAATAAGATTCGGTTCTTTGCCCTTAATACGGCTGATGCGGGCTGAAATCTCGTTTTCCACCTGGATACGGGTATTGACCTCCATAAGGTAGGGATTTCCGCTCCTGGTAACCAGCCATTCCCAGGTTCCTACATTATCGTAACCCACATGAGAAGCGAGTCTTAGAGAATGATTTATGATCTCATCAAGAATCTTTTCCGCCTCAAAGGGATAATCCGTGTAGGCAGGATCAAAACCCGGGGCGATCTCGATGCGTTTCTGGCGTCCTATACTCTGGATGGTGCAATTTCTGGTCCCAAAATGGACAAGCTCTCCGAACTGATTTCCAAGAATCTGGACTTCGAGGTGATGATAATCCCTGATACAGACCTCAATCACCACCCCGTCATCCCCGAAAAGCCTTTTGGCATAGGAACGGATGCGGCGGAAGACC
>JALSPN010000276.1 GCA_026985945.1 Thermodesulfobacteriales bacterium | reverse complement strand
TTACGGAAAGCGATTAAACCGGGACCCTAATAAATGAAAGGTGAGAGATGGCATTAATCGATCTCAACCGGAAGGAAATCCACTGCAAAATCGTCTATTACGGGCCAGGGCGGTGCGGGAAGACCACAAATCTTTTTTATATTTATAATGCTGTCTCTGAAAAATATCGGGGTAAACTCCTTACTATCGAAACTAAAGGCGAAAGGACCCTATTTTTTGATCTTCTTCCTATCAATCTGGGGAAAATCCAGGGCTTAGACATCAGGATCCAGCTTTACACCGTGCCTGGTCAATCCCACTACCGGGCCACCAGAAAACTGGTCTTAAAGGGAGTGGATGGAATCGTTTTCGTGGCCGATTCCCTCCGAAAAAGGCGTGAAAAAAACATCGAAAGCCTTTTAGACCTCCGAAACAACCTCAAAGAATATGGTCTGAAGCTTGAAGATCTACCCCTGGTTTTCCAGTATAACAAACGAGACCTGATCAGTGCCAATATTCCTCTTCTCACCATCGAAGAGCTTGAAAACGATCTCAATCGAGAACTCAGGGCTCCTTATTTTGAAGCGGCAGCCATTAAAGGGATCGGAGTCTTTGAAACTCTAAAAGAAATAAGTAAGCGCACGGTCAAATATGTGGCCCGCAAATATGTCTTCGGCCAAACCCAGGCTCAGGCCCAAGGAGGAATGTTATGAGTCTTCCTAACGATAAAGATTTCGAATTGGCCGTTGATAAGGCCATTGATGAAATTTTCGGAAAAGTAGAAAGTCCAACCAAAGAAGCGGAAGTCATAGAAGATGATTCCTTAAAAACTTCTCTTGAACTTGAGCCCTTAGAGCTAGAAGTAGCCGGAAAAAAGATTTCAAAAGAAGAAAACAAAGTAATTGATTTTCCTAACATAGATGAAATTATAGAATCTCCTTTGGAAATAGATGATTCTTCGCCGGATTCGGGGCTTACCCAGAAAGATCTTGAAAAATTGGCCGCTGCTCTGCTAGGACTTGAATGGGAAGTCACACCTGAAACTTCTTTCGAATTTCTGACCGCCCTTGAGGAGGCCAAAGAAAAGGCCCCTCAAGAACTCCATCCTATCTTTGAACTCCTTCACGAGGTAGGGACTTGGCTTAAAGACCGAGCTCATGAAGCCCGTCCAGAATGGTTGCATTTTCTACACCAGGGTATCGTAGCTCTTAACCTTATTGCGGTCCACGGTAAGGAAAGCGAACCCTATTATAGACATCTTGAAAGAGCCTTACAGGGCCTTAAGAAAGCCACCACCCCACAGGACCAGGAGAAAAAATTACGGGAACAACTCGTCTCCCAGCTCTTACAAGATTATCAGCGTTTCCTCATGCTCGAATGGCTCTTTGGACGTTCTCCCAAGATGAAGGCCTGGTATTTAGTCTGCCAGAAGGCCCTAAAAGAAATTGAAGATGCTCTGGCCCTCTTACCTGGAGAAGAAAGACCTGATCTGGCAAAAATCAAAGAAAAAACCCTCGCCAAATTAAGAAAGAGACCCAAAGTTTCGAAAACTAAAACTTTTTCTGCTAAACCACCCTTACAAGAAAAGGGGGCTTTCAAAGAAGCTTATCATCTACTTCTGGATGAAAAAGATTTCCTCGTTCCACAGGAACAAGTGGCTTATTACGGGGCTTTTAAAGAAAATTGGCTCTCAAAGATAAACGGAGGGTTCCCTCTCAAGCTTCTTCTGGGGTTCTGGGTCTATTTTTCTTTCGTCAAACTCAAGAACAAACTCTCAGGTGAGCTTTCCCAAAAAGCCGAAAAAGAGCTTCGACAGCTTACGCTCCCCGTTTTAAAGCGCAGCCAAAATCCTCGGGTAATTTTGATTCTCTGGGAAAAAGAAAAAGGGGGGGTGATTCTTGCGGATGAGGCCTCTCCTTTTACTATTCCTGAAGATGCTTATTTCGTAACCAAAGGAGATGGCCTTTCGGTATTTATCAGAGAGCGAGAATTTCCGATCCTTAAAGTGTAATGACAGAGCAAGAATTTGAGCAAATATTTCGCGAAGCCGAAATTTACGCCGAACAGGGTCTTTATGACGAAGCCATTCTGGCCTTTGAAGCCCTTCTTTCAAAACTTGAAGAAAAAGGCCAGGAAAACGGCTTCTATCAAAAAGTTCGCGCCCGCATCCAGGAACTAAAAGACCTGAAAGCCCAAAAAGAGATCGAAGACGATCTGGAAATCGAGGTTGAAACCCCGCTTGAAGAAACCCTCCAGGAAGCCCAAGTTCTCAAAGAAGGGGGTTTTTTTGAAGAGGCTCTCGAAATATTTCAACGCCTGGTAGATGAGGGCCATCAGGAGCCTGAAATCTATCGGGGGCTTGCCGAATGCCTTTTGGCCTTAGGAAGACCTGAAGAGGCCATCTCCGTAGTAAAAATGGCCCTTGAACTCCCAGGCCTCACCATTGATGAAAAAGCCGCCTTTAATTATTTCCTGGGGCAAATCTATGAAAAAATACAAAATTTTAAAGAGGCCCTTGAGGCCTACAGCAACGCCTATCACTACAATTCTTCTTACCAGGATGTCGCCGCAAAAATCGAAAAGTTAAAGGAGTTTCAGAGCAAGTATGGACGTTTACAATCACTTTTCAGCAAAGGATTGCTGGACGAGAAGACTTACGACGAAGCCACCCGTCTGGCCAAAGAAAAAAATCAAAGTATCGAAAACGTCCTGATAGAAAACTTCGGTATCCCCAAAGATGAAATTGGTAAAGCCCTAGAAGAATATTATGGCTATCCCTTTGTAGAATTTAACGAATTAGAACTTGGCCCCAAACCTTCCTGCATTGAAGGAATTAAAGAGCAATTTTTCCGTCAGAATGTATGCATCCCTATTGCCGAAGAGAATGACCGCATCATCTTGCTCATAGATGACCCTTCAGACACCCTCCGGCTCGATATGATTCGCCAGGTCCTCAAGGCGGATCGCTTCGAGATCCGCGTCGGGATCAAGGAAGATATTTATAAATTTATCGACTATTTTTACGGAAAAAGCGACTTTGACCTCCCTGAACCCCTTGAAGAACTGGAGGGAGTAGCCGAAGAGGAAGATCAGGACGTAAGCGAAGAAGAACTTGCAGATAGCGTTGTCGTCCAGCTGGCAAATCATATTCTCGAAGAAGCCTACCGCCGTGGAGCTTCCGACATTCACCTGGAGTCCTTGCCCGGCAAACGGGGAGCCCAGATTCGGCTCCGTATAGATGGAGAGTGTCACCTCTTCAAAAAAATCCCTTATGCTTACAAAAGGCCCCTTGTTTCGCGCTACAAAATCATGGCCGGACTTGATATTGCGGAAAGAAGGCTTCCGCAGGACGGCAAAATAAAATTTCGCCTTAAAAACGGCCACTTTTTTGAAGTCCGGGTGGCCACCATCCCCACCATTGAAAACAACGAAGACGTGGTAATGCGAATTCTGGCCGCGGTGGACGCCATGCCCCTTGACGAGATAGGCCTCCGCCCGGAGTATCTCGAACAATTCAAAAAACTCATCGAGATGCCATACGGCCTCATCCTGGTAGTGGGGCCCACCGGCTCTGGAAAGACTACCACCCTTCACGCCGCCCTCAAATACATCAACCGGCCCAACAAAAAGATCTGGACGGCTGAGGACCCGGTAGAAATAGTCCAGGACGGCTTAAGACAGGTCCAGGTAAAGCCCAAGATCGGCCTTGATTTTGCGCGAATTTTGAGGGCCTTCCTGCGGGCAGATCCGGATATCATAATGATAGGTGAGACCCGAGACGAAGAGACCGCCCGCACGGTGATTGAGGCCTCTCTCACCGGGCATCTGGTCTTTACCACCCTTCACACCAACAGTGCCCCAGAGACCGTTACCCGTCTTCTGGGGATGGGGATGGATCCTTATAACTTTGCCGATGCCCTCCTGGGGATCCTGGCCCAGCGTCTGGCCAAAAGGCTCTGTCCTCGTTGCAAGGAGCCTTATCAACCTTCAGAGAAAGAGATAGAACTTTTGATCGAGGAATACGGGGATCATCCCACCACCCCCCTTACACCCGAAGCCTTTGAAAAGGCAACGCTTTTCAGGGCCAGAGGTTGCTCTTACTGTAATAACACCGGCTATCGTGGCCGTCTGGCCGTGCACGAACTCCTGGTAGCTAACGACGAAATCCGCCAGCTAATCGTCAAAAACGCCCCGGTCCATCAAATCAGGGAAGCAGCCATGCGGGCCGGGATGTTAACCCTTAAACAGGACGGTATCTGGAAGGTCCTCGCCGGACACACCGACCTCAAACAGATAAGGGCCGTCTCTATCAGATAAACCGGCTGGTTCTATTTCTGCCCCTTAATCCCGGGTTCAAAAAGCGGTTTCAGGTTTTCTTTCTTTACCCTGAAAACAAACTCCCTCTTTTTTACCAGGCAGGCCTTTTGCTGGCACCCAAGATAAAGCCTCCCCCGGAGGCCATTTCTCAAAACATAGGTTAGGGTAGCTTCAGGCTTCTTAAACTCTTGAGGCGAGACCACCTCTTCGGCCAGGAGAGGAAAAAGCTTTCGCAAAAACTTTTTGCCTTCCAGAAAAGATATTTCCCGCTCCCTTTTGTCTTTTTGAAAGACAAACTTCTTATCCTCCCGTTTAAGACGCCAGGAAATTTGCGGGCCCTCAAAGGACAGTTCTTTTATTTCGTCAAGTGGAAGGCTTAAGACTTCAAGATCCAGAAAGGCCTTTTCCTGAGGGGGGGCAGGTTTGTCCTCCCAGATCTCAAGTTTGGCCAAAAGATTGGTCGGCACCAGATATATCTTCTTTTCTCCTTCCAGACGCAAAAAAGAACTTTCCCACTGAGGCCCTCTCCTTCCTAGAATAAAATGGGCCAGGACTTTTCCGTCTTTTTTGAGCACTATATGAAGACCCTGATCTTGATCCACTCCGAAACGGGAAAAATACTTTTCCCCGGAAGCCCTCTCCTCTCCGGATAAAGAAGCAAGGGTCTTTAAAAAATCCTCAACCAGGCTGTCTTTTGCCGGTTTACGAAAATCAGAAAGGAGAATCCAGCGCTCTCCTTCACGCTCAAGCTTAAAACCTTTTTTTTCTTTACCCTGGTAGATCTCGATAAAATCGGCTTCTTTAAAGATTTCCCTTCCCAGAGGTGTTAAGAGGGTTTTTGCCCCCTCGTGTTTTTCCCGGGTAACGCCAAGATAGAACAAAAAACTTGCCAGGAAAAAAAGACCTAAAATCAGGGCCGTTTTTCTGCTCATACTTTCCTCCTCCGGAGATAATGTTCCCGGCGTCTTCGGCGTCTTACAGCGTGCAGGAGCCCAAAACCTATCCAGAGAGACGGAGGAAGAAAGGTAACCACCAAACGCCAGAAAAATTTTTGCCGATCACTGAGTTCCGGAAGATAACGCTGCACCTGGGTCTTGGCCCGAATGTAGAGAAGCTCCTCTCCAAGAGAGAGGCTTTCCACCAGGTTGGCCAGAAAAAGGGCGTTGCTAAAGGCCTGAATAGCGGTGTCGGCAAACATTTCACTGGAACCCACGAGAACCAGGTGGCTCTCTCTGGCTACCGTTAGATCTTTCTCAGGTTTGGTTTCAGCAGCCTTTTTCTTTTCCTTTTTTTCTTTTTTATCCTCAGGCCAGGGAGGGATCTTCTTGAAGGTGCGCGGAAACTTTCCGGAAACCATCACCGCCAGGGGAAAAGGCCCGGTGAGATCACCCTTTTGAGGCCTTAACCCTTCAGCCTTTAAAGGCCCGGGGCTAAAAGGATGGAGCCAGGAACGGGGGCTTGAATGAAAGAGCTCTTCAAGCACAAGGCCTTCTTTCTCAAGCTTTTCTTTCGAGACTTTGAGGGCACTTCCCCAGAGATAAAGCAACCCGTTAAGGCGGCTGGTAACCGAAAGTTTCTGGTTCATCTGCGGGGGTAAAATCTGGATTTGCATGGGAAAACGCACCGGCTGACGCACGATAGCGGTAAACATGCCGATCCTTCGCGGAATGGAAAGGGCAAGCACCACACTCTGCTCGTCAAAGAGATGCCTTTCGTCAATCTCAAGGCCTATCCTTTTGAGCCACCTGTTGATAGCCAGGGGCTCTTTCATGGGAAAGGCCACTATTTCACCCTCTGGCCCCGGATTGTAGGAATACTTGAAACCCTGAGCGGCGATGATGACCGGATGCCCACCACGCAAAAAGCGTTCGATCTCGTAGAGTTGGCGATCATTTAACTCCTTGGGCTCTACGATCAAAAGAAGCCTGGCTCTGGAAGGAATAGAGCTT
>JALSPN010000275.1 GCA_026985945.1 Thermodesulfobacteriales bacterium | reverse complement strand
AAACTGCTCCAAACAGTTATTATTACAGGGCTTTCAGGCTCAGGCAAAAGTACCGCCTTGCGTGCCTTCGAGGACCTGGGCTATTTCGGGGTGGACAACCTGCCCGTAACCCTCCTTCCGGCCTTTCTGGAGATCAAGGCCTCTCAGCATCGGGGAAAAGACCCTCTAAAAGTGGCCCTGGTGATGGACGTGCGGGAGGAAAGCTTCCTTGAAAAGTTTCCTGAAATTTACCAGGAGGTCAAAAGAGAAGAAAAATATCACCTGGAACTGGTATTTTTAGAAGCCAAAGACGAAGTGCTCATCGCCCGTTTTTGCCAGACCCGAAGGCCCCATCCTCTGGCCCCTCGTGTTCCTCTCTCAAAGGCCCTGGAGCTTGAGCGGGAACTTCTGGCCCCCATTAAAGAGCTTGCTGATGTAGTAATTGATACTTCGGCCTTTAATGTCCACCAGCTACGGCGAGAGATAAAACAGCGTTTTGGGGCCCGGAGGGATCTTTCCGAGATGCTGGTTCATTTTATCTCTTTTGGTTTCAAATACGGGGTGCCCGCAGAGGTTCAGCTCCTGTTTGATGTCCGTTTTTTACCCAATCCTTACTTTGATCCTTCCCTTAAGCCTTTAAGTGGTCTTGATCCTGAGGTTCAGAAATATGTCCTTTCAAATCCCCTTGGCCAACAGTTTTTAAATCTCTGTGAGCAATATCTTCGGTTTCTCCTTCCGCAATACGAAAAGGAAGGCAAAACGTATCTCGTAGTGGGAGTAGGTTGCACCGGGGGGCGGCATCGTTCTGTGGCGGTTGCCGAAGAGCTGGGCTCGATGGTAAAAGAATGGGGGCGCGAGACTCTCGTAACCCATCGAGATGTCCTGAAGGAGGCTTAAATGACGGGGATCATCGTGGCCGGCCATGGGAGACTGCCGGAAGAACTCCTTACCGTGTGCGCCTTCATCCTGGGGAAAGTAGAAGGCATTCAGAGTCTTGCGGTGGATCCTTCTCTGCCTGCCAAAAAGATCCACGCCCTCTTCCAGGAGGCTATAAAGAAGGTTGATCGAGGGCAGGGGGTGCTTATTCTAACAGACCTTTTCGGTGGCACCCCTTCCAACATGGCCCTTTCTTTTTTAAAGGAAGGCTATATTGAGGTCGTTTCCGGGGTCAATCTGGCCATGATTATCAAGGCCCTCCAGAATCAGGAAAAACCGCCCTCAGAACTTGCTCCCCTGGTGGTGGAGGCGGGGCGTAAAGCCATCACCCAGGCCTCAGACATCCTGAGTTGAAGTCGAAAATCCGCTTACGTCCGGCCCGCAAAGAAGATCTTCCGCACATTCTTGAAATCGAGAGGCTTTCTTTTCCTTCTCCCTGGCAGGCGACCCACTTTTTCCTGGAACTTTACAAAGATTATGCCCATCTCTGGGTGGCAGAAAAAGAAGGCCGTTTAGTGGGCTATATCTGCTTCTGGCTGGTGGCTGATGAGGCCCATCTGGTTAATATCGCGGTTCATCCTTCGTTTAGAAGAAAAGGGGTGGGGGAATTTTTACTCAAAATGTTTTTGCGCTTTGCGGCCAGAAAAGGGGCCAGGCGTGCTTTTCTGGAAGTGAGGGCTTCTAACCGGGTAGCCCGGCACCTTTATGAAAAATTTGGCTTCAAAAAAGATGGCGTCCGCCGATCTTATTATCAAGACACGAAAGAAGATGCCATTTTGATGTCCAAAGACCTCTGATTTTAAGGTCGGTTGACGCTCAAAGGGCTTCTTCTTAACTTCAATTTTAGGTGGAGAAATTCTTAAACTTAAATTTAATTAGGAGGCGCTAGTATGGGGGTAAAAGTTGGTATTAATGGTTTTGGTCGGATTGGAAGGGCGGTCTTTCGGGCTCATCTCAAATATCCCGAATTCAAAGACATTGAAATCGTGGCCATCAACGATCTCACCGATACCAGGACTCTGGCACATTTGCTAAAATATGACTCCTTATTTGGGACCTTACCAAACGAAATTAGCTATACGGAAACCTCACTCCTGGTGGATGGTAAAGAGATACGGGTCTTTTCCGTGCCGGAACCAGGAAAGATCCCCTGGGGTGAGGTGGGGGTTGAATACGTGGTGGAGTCCACCGGGCGTTTTACCGATGCCAATCTAGCAAGGGCCCATCTGGAAGCCGGGGCTAAAAAGGTCATCATTACCGCGCCGGCCAAAAATGAGGATTTTACTGTGGTTTTAGGGGTAAATGAGGACGATTATGATCCTCTGAAGCATCATGTGGTTTCAAATGCGTCCTGTACCACCAATTGTCTGGCACCGGTGGCCAAAGTCCTTCTGGATCACTTCGGTATCAAACGGGGGCTTGTGACCACCATCCACGCCTATACCAACGACCAGCGCATTCTGGATTTTCCCCATAAGGATCTCCGGCGGGCACGGGCGGCAGCCGTTAACATGATCCCCACCAAGACCGGGGCGGCGGCAGCGGTAGGAAAGGTCATTCCGGAACTTCAGGGCAAATTTGACGGCCTGGCCGTAAGGGTGCCAACCCCTGATGTTTCTCTGGTGGATCTGGTGGCAGAGCTTGAACGCGAAACTACCGTTACCGAGGTAAACGAGGCCTTAAAAGCTGCTCAGAGCCGCTATCTGGCTTATACGGAAGAGCCTCTCGTCTCTACCGATTTTCTCGGAAACCAGCATTCCTCGATCGTAGATGGTCTTTGCACCAGGGTAATTGAAGGCCGGATGGTAAAAGTCATGGCCTGGTATGATAACGAATGGGGTTATGCGAACCGGGTTCTGGACCTGATCCTCTACATGGAGTCCAAAAAAGTTTAAAATGTAGGGGGAATTCTCCCCCTTCAAAATTTTTTCTGGAGACAGGATGGAAACTAAAGAATTTACCTCCCAGGCCCTTCTTGCCAATCTTCGTGAAACTGCAGTTAAAGATTTTACCATCCCGGAGGCCCACTGGATCTTTCTGGAGGTAGTCTCCGGGTATCAGGGGCTTGAAAAACAGGCCTTAGAGCTTATCCGGGAGATTAATCACCCGTATCGCA
This sequence comes from Thermodesulfobacteriales bacterium, assembly GCA_026985945.1. Classification (GTDB taxonomy): domain Bacteria; phylum Desulfobacterota; class Thermodesulfobacteria; order Thermodesulfobacteriales; family Thermodesulfatatoraceae; genus Thermodesulfatator. The sequence continues at coordinate 3,398 of JALSPN010000275.1, read as the reverse complement.
ACCTGAGGCTGGTAATAGCTGACCTGCGTTCTTTTCTTCTCAAAAATTTTCGTATCATCGTCCGGCATTCCAGAGGGAAAGAGGCTTTTCGGGTAGCTTTTGAAATATTGCTGGAGATCCTGCACGCTTCCTCTCAGGAAGAGATTTCCCGGCAGGCGGCAGAAGCCCTTCTGGCCCTGTGTGATAAGCTGGTTTCATCCCTTGATGCCGGGGCCCTTAAGGCCTTTCTTCCGGTCTTTGAAGAGCTTCTGACAAAACTTAAAACCTTACCGCTTGAGAAATTTCTTCTGTTTCTCAGGGGATATTTTTCTTTCAAGCGCCTGGCCAGGGCCTTTTACGAAAAGATTCAGGACGAAGAGCTCCTTTCTTTCTGGTCTGATTTTTTGCTGCACGTATTTGAGGTTACTTACGAATACTGGCTTTCGCAGCCTGATCCTTCCCGGTGGATGGCCGAGGAGTGTGCCTGCACCCTGGGTTCTGCCGCCAGAAAATACTTTGAGCTTATAAAGCCCATCTCCCACGAAACCCTAAAGGAATATCTGGAAAAGATTAAATCCCTGAAGAAAAAGGCTTCCCCCCCACCTCTTGAAGAACTCTGGGGTTTTCCAGACTATCTGGAAATCATCCGTTTTTACAAAGAGCTTCCGGAAAAAGTAGCTTCTCTTGCCAGGGGGACCACTCCTGATGATCCTTTTCACAATGTGAAGATCATTTTTCTTTTCCGGATCGTGGAGACCCCGGGTCTTTCTCCCATTCACGAGGAGGCCCTGCGTGAGATCAATCGTGAACTCGTCCAGATGATCCGGCGTGAGCCCTCAGAAAGCCTTGATGAGTTCATTACCCGCACCTTTTCCCTTCTCAAGCGGAATATCAAACACTTCCCCTGGACGGCCCTTCAATGCATACGCAATATGGGTTTTGAGATCCTTGATCGGGGAGATCCCCGCCTGGCAGAGCTCTTTCTCGAAGAGGTCGTCAAATTCGGTTTCGAACCACCAGAGATCAAGGGGGTTGATCGGGAATGGCATCTTATCTGTAATCCGGCCCATCTCCTGAATATCAGGACCTGGCTTGAGATTATTGCCCATCACCCCAAGTGGTGCACCACCCTTCTTTCAGCCCTTATCATTAACCTCAAACTTGCCGGAACCTGTATTCGGGATACGGATCTCTTTCAAAAGGATGTTTCAAAGCTCCTTAATAGTGAGATTGAACCCGTTTACAATCTGGTTAAACAATTCTGTCGTATTCTGCCTGTTTATTATCACGAAATTGGTGCGGAGGGCCTTTTAAGGGATGTTTCTACCGAACTTGATGAAATTCACGCCCGCAAAGACGAGCTCATCCATTTTTTACGGAAACAAAGTCATGTGGAGAGCTCAAATCTTATCATCGATTTTATCGAAGCCATTATTCGCTTCTGGCGCACCAAAGATAAAGAACCTCTAAAGCCCTATATTCCCCCGGAGCTTTTTGAACGAATCCCCGAAGGTGGCCCCTATGTAGATGAAGTTCACCGGATCGTAAATTTCCTCTTTGAAGAGGCGGGGCTTGAAAAAGAAAAGGATCTTCTCAACCTCCCGGAGCAAGAGGCCAAAAGAATTCTCGCAGGTTTTAAGGCCCCAGAAGATGAAAAACGGCGAGCGTTGCTCCTTATTAAGATGTATCAGCTGGAAGTTCAGAAATATAGTTTCAATCTTTTGGAGCTGCGTTCCTATCTTGAGCAGGCCAAAAATTGGGGTTTTGAAGGGATAGATGAGCTTCTTAAGGCCCTTGAAAGCGAAGACCTTGAAACCCGTCTGGCAGCGGTGCTTGATTATCTGGAATATCTCCAGGGCATTATTCTTTCGCCAGAAAAGTTCAAACCCCGAGAGGATATCTATTTCAAGCGCCACATCGCCGCTGATATTCCTTCCATGTATGGTCGCTATCACGAGCGGAAGTTTGATGCCCTGGGGTTAACTTTTCGTCTGGAGGCCCTGGCCAATACCTATTTTGAAGAACTGGTAAGTTCTCTTGAGCTCCCCTTTATCACTCGTTCCACTTTTTTCCAGATAATAAAAATTCTTCATTATTTCCGCCGGGCCCTGCAAATTGAGGGGATAAGTTCCAAAAAATTTAACACTTACCTTAACCTTCTTAAGGCCTCCCTTGACATGCGACGTTTTACCTACACCCAGTATCTGGACATCTTCCGGGGGCTTCTGGAAGGAGTAAAAGACATTACCAAGGTCTATTACATCAGTCCCCATCGTGAAAATCTGGCGATTATTTTGCGCCAGCTCGGCCGCAAACATTTACTCCCGAAATATCTGGCAGGGCAGGAAGATGTTTCCGATGAGGAGCTATTTCACCGGGTTTCTGAAAGATTTTTCCGCAATCTCATCGCCAGCGCCTTCAGTCTCCAGCCGCTCGATAACTTTGTGACCAGGCTCTATCGCACCCTTCTGGAACAGCGAGAAAAACTTTCCCAGGAAGATCTCGATCTCCTGATGACTTATGACCCGGCCCGTGCCCTCTGCCCCCTTTATCAACCCAACCCTCTCACCCAGGATTTAATACATCTGGGTAACAAGGGCTACAATCTTTACCTCCTGGCCACTCTCGGGCTCCCCATTCCTCCCGGGTTCATCATCACCACCGAGGTCTTCCGCTGTTACCGGGTGATAAAAAAATATCAGGCCACTTACGAAGACTTTTGGCGTCAGATAAAAGAGGTGCTCTCTCAGGTGGAAGAACAGACCGGACGCCGGTTTGGTGATCCCAAAAATCCCCTTCTGCTCTCGGTGCGAAGCGGGGCGGCCATTTCCATGCCCGGTATGATGGCCACCGTCCTCAATGTGGGCAGCAATTTTGAGGTTATTGAGGGGCTGGCGGCCAAGACCGGCAATCTCTGGTTTGCCTGGGACACTTATCGGCGTTTTATTCAGAGCTGGGGTATGGCCCACGGTCTGGAACGCGAGATCTTCAACCGCCTCATGCGGGAGCACAAGTCTCTTTACGGCGTAAAGAAGAAGCGGGAATTCTCCGGGGAGCAGATGAAAGAGCTGGCGCTCAAGTATCGAGAAACGGTGCTTGCCAAAGGCATTCCCATTGTGGATGACCCCTGGGAGCAACTCCTCATTTCGATTGAGCTTGTTATTTCCTCCTGGAACTCGGAAAAGGCAAGAGCTTACAGACAAATCATGGGGGTTTCGGATTACTGGGGGACAGCCGTCTGTGTCCAGGCCATGACCTTTGGAAACCTCTCTCTTTCTTCGGGGACGGGGGTTGTTTTTACCGCTCCACCTTTCGGGAAACTTTCAAGAGTGGCCCTCTGGGGAGATTATACCCCTGGAAACCAGGGAGAAGACATTGTTTCCGGTCTGGTAACCACTTATCCCATCTCCATCGAGCAG
>JALSPN010000274.1 GCA_026985945.1 Thermodesulfobacteriales bacterium | reverse complement strand
AGGAGCTTGGAGGCGGGTTGATTGTAGTGTCAGAAGGGAAGGTTCTTGCCGAACTCCCTCTGCCGGTGGGAGGGCTTTTAAGCCTCTTGAGTGCGCAGAAAGTGGCCAAAAGTCTTGAGGAACTCAAAGTGGCTCTCAAAAAACTTGGGGCTACCCATCCCGAACCCTTTATGGCCCTTTCCTTTCTGGCCCTTCCGGTAATTCCCTCATTGAAGTTGACAGATCGGGGCCTGGTGGATGTGGAAAACTTTTCCCCGGCAGATCTTTTTGTAGAAGAATGATTGTTTCAGAAGAGTTCTTGAAAAGGCTTCTTGAAGGGCAGGAAGAACTTTTTGAGGCGCTTCTGGCCGCCAAAAGGCTTAAAGAAAAGGTCTTCGGTAATTTTATCGAAACCTGTGCCATCACCAATGCCAAAAGTGGCCGCTGCCCTTCGGATTGTAAGTTTTGCGCCCAATCAAGCTTTTATGATACCAGGGCCCCGGTCTATCCTTTGCTTTCGGTTAAAGAGCTCCGGCAAAGGGCCTGCGAAGCCGCTCAACACGGAATTGACCGCTTTAGTTTTGTAACGAGCGGCATTTCTCTCTCAAATAAAGAATTTCGCACCCTTCTTGAAGTTATCTCTCAGGTCCGAAAGGAGTTTCCGGGGCTTAAACTCTGTGCCTCTTTAGGGCAACTGGATCAGGAAAGGCTTAAAGCCTTAAAGGAGGCGGGGCTTGAGCGTTATCATCACAACCTGGAATGTGCCCCAAGCTTTTATCCTGCCATTTGTTCCCGCCAGTCCTGGAAGGATCGGTATCTCACAGCCTTACGTGTCAAGGAGATGGGGCTTTCTCTGTGCTGTGGAGGGATTTTCGGCCTGGGAGAGTCCTCTGAGCATGTGATAGAATTTGCCAGGGTTTTGAAAGACCTGGCTCCGGATTCCATCCCGGTTAATTTTCTTCACCCCATTGCCGGAACCCCCTTTGAGAAGGCCTCTTTTCTCACCCCTCAGAAGGCCCTGGCAATTCTTTGTGTCCTGCGCTTTGTTCTCCCAGAGACCAGTCTTCGTATATGCGGGGGCCGGGAATTTAACCTGCGAGACCTTCAAGCCCTGGGGCTTTTCCCCGCAGACGCCCTGATGGTTGGAAATTATCTCACCACCAGGGGGCGTGATCTTCAAGATGACAGAGAGATGATCCTCGATCTGGGCTACGCCACCCATCTTAAAGCTTGAATTCCAGGCTGATCTTATTATTCTGCCAGCACATGGTCGAAGTTATTCTGCGGGTAGAAAACCTGAGCAAGGTTTTTGGGGGGCTTAAAGCGGTAAACGAACTCAGTTTCGAAATAAAAAGAGGGCTTATCACCGCCCTTATCGGCCCCAATGGTTCCGGTAAAACCACCACCTTCAACATGATCTCAGGCCACCTGCGCCCCACCAGCGGAAGGATCTATTTCGACGGCCAGCGTATTGACAGACTGCCCCCGTACAAAATCGCCCGCCTGGGCATCACCCGCACCTTCCAGAACCTGGAAATATTTGGCCATTTAACCGTGGTAGAAAACGTTCTCCTGGCCATCAACAGTCACTTTAAGGTCTCTTTATTTGAAAGCATCTTTCGCCTCCCCTCGTTTTTTCGAAAAGAAAGGGAGGCCTTAGAAGAAGCTCTTTCTTATCTCAGGCTCCTGCCTTTAGAGGGATGGGCCTTCAAACCCGCCGGAAGCCTGCCTTTCGGGCTTCAACGATACCTTGAAGTGGTAAGGGCTCTGGCAGCCAGGCCCCGTTTGCTCCTCCTTGACGAAGCCGCCTCTGGCCTTGATGCCAATGAGAAGGCCCTTCTGGCCTCGCTCATACGGAAGCTTAAAGATGACGGGCTTAGCATTCTTCTCGTAGAACACGACATCAATCTCACGATGGAACTCGCTGACGAGGTCATAGTTTTGGACCAGGGACACAAGATTGCGCAGGGGCCTCCAGCTGAAATTCAGCGCAACCCGCAGGTAATAGCCGTCTATTTGGGCGGAGAAGCCTGATGCTTACTGTCAGAAACCTGACAACCCAATACGGAGCCGTGCGGGCCCTTAAAAACGTTTCCCTTCACGTGGGCAGGGGAGAAATCGTTTGCCTTATCGGGGCCAACGGGGCCGGAAAATCCACCCTCATGTTTTCTATCATGGGAGTGGTGCGACCTCAGAGCGGAGAAATCCTTTTTGAGGAAGAGCCCATCCATCACCTTGAGACCCCGGAGATAGTTTCTCGCGGAATAAGTCTGGTGCCAGAAGGCAGACAGATCTTTTATCCCCTTACGGTAGAAGAAAATCTTGAGCTTGGTGCTTACCAGCGTTTCAAAAAAGAGCCGAAAGAGGCGATTTTTGCGGACCTGGAAAGTGTCTATGAGCTTTTTCCCCGCCTTAGGGAAAGAAAAAAACAGCTTGCCGGCACCCTTTCGGGAGGCGAGCAACAGATGCTTGCCATCGGGCGGGCCTTTATGGCCCGGCCCAAATTGCTGATGCTTGACGAACCCTCTCTCGGCCTGGCTCCCAAACTGGTTGATAATATCCTTGAGGCCATTAAAACTCTCAATCAAAAGGGGCTGACCATTTTGGTGGTAGAACAAAACGCCCGCAAGGCCCTGGAACTGGCTCATCGGGGCTATGTTCTTGAGACGGGAAGAATTGTTCTTCAGGGCCGCACGGAGGAGCTTGTGGCTGACGAAGATGTCCGCCGGGCCTATCTTGGTAAGGACTACCGTAAATTTACCGATTAGGAGAAGCTGAGATGGAACAGAAAGTAGAATATCTCTCTCCTGAAGGATGGCGACAATGGCACCTCGAACTTCTCCAAAGCACCATAAACCGCATCTATCATCGCGTCCCTTTTTATCGAAAACTGATGGATGAGAAAGGAATCACCCCCGAAGATATAACTGACCTTTCGGCCCTTAAGAAGCTTCCCTTTACCACTCGAGAACACCTGGAAAAAAATTATCCTTACGACCTTTTTGCCGTGCCTTTACGAGACATTGTGCGCCTTCACACCTTTCCCGGCCCTCGCACCCCCATTGTCAAGGGCTTTACCAAAAGGGACCTTACCAGCATCCGTAAACTTACCGCTCGTTTCCTTTCTACCTCCGGAGTAAGCTCCGAAGACATCGTTCAGATCTGTCTGGATCCGGGTATGTCCATCTGGATTGAAGAGCTCAAGGAAGGGGCTGAGGAACTGGGGGCCTCCGTTATTCCGCCAGATCCCCAGAGCGTAACTAATCGTGTCCGCATCATGAAGGATTTTCGAACCTCGGTGCTGATCACCACCCCTTCCTATGCCCTCTATCTTGTCCATTTCATGCAGGAAAGAGGGCTTGTGCCGCCTGAAAGTTTGCATCTGGTGATCCTGGTAGGCGAAGGAATGGATGCCCCCCAAAGACTGCGACTTGAAAAGGCCCTGGGAGTGGATACCCGTTTGGGATACGGGATTACGGAGGCTATTGGCCCTGCTATGGGTTATGAGTGCGAGAGAAGAGAGGGTTATCATCTGGCAGCCGACTATTTTCTGGCTGAAATTATTGACCCTGAAACTGGAGAAGATGTAAAAGAGGGAGAAGCCGGCGAACTTGTGATTACTACTTTGATGGTTAAAGCCAACCCCTTGATCCGATTTCGCACCGGGGATCTCTGTCGCTTCCTGCCAGAAAGGTGTCCCTGCGGAAGGACCACCCCCCGGATTTCACAAATTCTGGGCCAGTGTGATGGTCGGGTTTCCATAAGAGGTATAAAAATCTCTCTCTCTTACATCGAAGCCCTTTTGAAACAGACTTACGACCACATCCCCGAATATCTTCTTTATATTCGCCAGGAAAAGTATCTGGAAGAACTCGAACTCTGGGTGGCCATGAACGAAAAACTTTTCGAACCCAGTATTTTAGGCCTCCATAAAATAGCAGAAAAATTCGAAAAGGCCTTTGAAGAGACCTTTGGCCTTCCCTGCCGTCTCAAGCTGGTAGAAAAAGAACACCTTTTACAGGTCTCTCAGGGAAAAAAAGTTATTCGTGCTTAAGGACTTTTTGAGGAAGCTTCTCAACGATTCTGGTCTTTATCCAGTGAGGGTCAAACCACTCGATAGGCTCCACAAAGATCCCCTGGACCAGGACGGCAAAATGCAGGTGATCCCCTCCAGCAAGACCCGTGGTATCCGTATAACCTAAAAGCTGCCCCCTCTTTACCGTATCTCCCACCGAAACGTTAAAGCCTGCCAGGTGAGCATAGAGGGTAAAAAGGCCAAAACCGTGATCAAGGATCAGGGTATTTCCGTAAATGCCGAGGTAGTCTGCAAAAACGACCTTCCCTTCAGCCGCCGCGGGCACCGGTGCTCGTGCCACCGAAGCCAGATCAATCCCTAAGTGAACAGCTCGGCCGATTTCCTTCCCTTTATAATAGTAAGTGCGATGGTCACCAAAGAGGGCCCTGGTGGCGGATTTGGGAAGCCTCAAAAAGGCCTTATCTCCGTAAAAACCTTTAGTTTGGGAATGCCTGGCAAGCTTTGAAATAGTAGTGTTGTTCTTTTTTCGCATCTCCGTGTTAATGTAGATAAAGGCCTTTAGAAGATCACCCCTCGGGACTTCGGCATAACGCTCCCAGAACTCGGGAATTTTCCGCTTTAAAAAGCGATCACTTATATTGATTACATCGTGTCTGTATCTTTTCTTGCGCACGTAATAGGCCACCGGTAAGCGGGCTTTATTGCCGGCCAGGTCTTCAGCCTCTACAAACATCTGGGTGATTTCTTTCTCTTCTAAGGGCAAGGCGATCAGAGAAAAATAAAGCCCCGGGGCTTGCGGCAGAGTATAGCCTTCAAAGAAGTGGCCATTTAACACTACTCCCTGACGGCTCACCTTTTCAGAAATACTGTAAACTACGAGATTGCTTCCTCCAGGGCTCAGGTAATGGATGGGAGAATGGATGACGATGCGAGGAGAATCAAGATCCAAAAGGATCTCCCTCTCCCACCAGAGAGTGTTTCCCTTAAGACCATTGCGCCACGAACCGTCGGCAATCTGAAAGCCTAATCTGGCTTTTCCACTCCTGAACCCCAGTTTTAAAGGCTCAAACCGGATTTCCAGATACGCCCTTTTCTTCTTCGAGCCCCAGATGAAATCCACCGGATATTCCTTTTCAGCAAGGACAGCTTCTTTCCCCTTTTGAGAGAGAATGACTTTAATACTTCTGATACCGGAGCGTTTATCAGAAATCTCTAAGGATAGAGAGCCCTTCTTTCCTACTGGTTCGTTAATAATAATTTTTTGAATTTCTGGCGGCGTCCCCTCAAATTTAAAGAAGAACAGAAAAGAAAGCCCTCCTACCAGGACGACCGCTCCCATCAATAAAAGGATGGAAAATACTCTCTTCACGACCGACCTCTTACGTGCTTATAATCCCTTTCATGAAACATCACCCATTTATAGTAGAAAGACGCCTCCTTTTAAAGGGGCTTTTTGTCTTTTTCTTTTGGTTATGGAATTCTTCTTTTACCTTTCCCCCTCAGCTGAAAGAAAGAATAAGAGAAAAACTCTCTCGCCTCCCTTATGTGGGCCGTTTCTTCCCTCCTCCAAGCCCCCCGAAAGATCTCCAGGAAAAGGCCCAAAAGAGCCTTGAGAGGACTTATTGGGAAGGAGCCCCTTTTTACGCCCCTCTACTCTGGAAAAAGGCCCAAAATTATTATCAAAAAGGCCAGCAAGCCCTCTCTCAGGGAGATTACACAAAAGCCCGGTTTTACTTTCAGAAAACTATAGAAACGGCTCAAAAAGCCCGTGAACAGTGCCTTCAAAAACAACACGAACTCAAAAAGAGGGCCGAAAAAAAGTTTGCCCAAATTATTGATCTCTGGAAAAGGAAAGAATTTCCGGAGAAAGAAAGACTTAAATGGGAAATTCGCATACGGTATTTAAAAGAACTCTTGGCTAAAGGGCTTTACGAAGAATTCTTCAGGGAAGCTGAAAAAATGGAAGAGGAACTTCTTGCAGGGGCAAAAAGGAAAGGCCCCCAAAAGGGGCCTTCTCCTTTAAAGAAAAATTCTTCTTAAACTTCGGTTACGGTGATAGATCCGGTAGGGCAGACCTCAACACAGGTCTCACAACCAAGGCAATCTTCCGGACGGGCGATAACGGGTTTGCCATCTTCGCCTTCGTCATAGACCTGAGCCGGGCAAGCCTCAATGCACTCCTGATCCGCCTGACACTTGTCATAATCGATGGTGATCTCAAACATAAGCTCCTCCTTCTATTAGTTTAAATTTTTGGTTTGGTGATAGACACCGATTAATAACTCCATCTGAGAATTAAGGCGCCAGTCACCTCTTTCGCCATTTTTCCATCTCAATGCCGCCTCAAATATTCCCTTCGCCCACAGGGGCTGCCCTAAAACATGTATGTGAGTATAGGCCCCAAAAATATTTCTGTAAACCACACCATCAAGCTTTTGCTGAAAACCATGCCCTTTTTCCAGGGTTAAGGCCAGGGAAATTTCATCTTCTTTTACGTTTACCGGACAGGAATAATGAAATTCGTGCCCCAGAAGCTCTGTCCCCAGAGGGTAAAAAGGATTAGGGTTTGAAACAATTGCCCTCACGTATCCGTGCCCCTGAGGCTTTTCCCGCACCTCGAAATCAACTGGAAGAATACCTACCATTTCATAGGATTTTCCCTGCCATTTAATACAGCGCCCCAGAAACATGAGGCCACCACACTCCGCATAAAGAGGCAGACCCGCCTTGAGAGCCTCGCGAAGATCTCTCCTCAGGCTCTCATTGGCCGCCAGCTCTTCGGCCTGGGTCTCAGGGAACCCTCCTCCGATGTAAAGGGCGTGGATATCAGCAGGAAGAGTTCGATCGTTCATGGCGTCAAGAAAAATTAGTTCCGCCCCGAGAGCCTCTAAAGCCGCCAGATTCTCGGGATAATAAAACTGAAAGGCTTTATCCCTGAAGACTCCAATACGGACCGAAGCTATCTTTTCCGGCCATTTTAGGGGTTCCCCGTAAAGGGGGACGGTCTGATAAGCCAGCTCCTTCACTTTATCCAGATCGACATTTTCCTGAACTACTTGCGCCAGACGATCTATGATTTTCTGGCCTTCACCATGTTCCTGCCAGGGGAGAAGGCCTAAGTGCCGCATGGGCAAGCGAAATTTTCGAAGGCGAGGCATGATCCCCAGAACCTTAAGCCCCGTGTGTTCCTCAATACTCTGGGTGATAATCCGCTCGTGACGTGCCCGCACGATTTGATTTAAGATCACGCCTCCAAAGAAAAGATCCTCCTCAAGGACCTGACAGCCCTTTACAAAGGCGGCCAGGGTTCTTGTAACTTTGGTGCAATCAAGGACCAAAATAACCGGAACCTTTAAAATACGAGCCAGTTGGGCCGTAGAACAACTCCCCTGAGAATCTACCCCGTCTAAAAGCCCACGGTTCCCCTCAATAACTGCGATGGCATCTGAAGCGGCATGCCTAAGAAAAGAAGCCTTAATGACCTCTGAAGACATAAAGAAAGGGTCAAGATTATAGCAGGGATGCTGGGCGGCAAAAGAAAGCCAGCCCGCGTCGATATAATCAGGCCCCTTTTTAAAAGGGATAACCTTTTCACCGCTTTTTCTTAAAGCCGCAACCAGGCCGAGGGCAAATAAGGTCTTTCCTGCTCCACCTTTCTGGGCGCTAATAATCAGGCGTGGAAGAGAAAACCTTTTCATAGATGGAAGTTTAACGGATTTTTTAGAAGATACTACAAAAAAGCCGGGGCCTTCCCCCGGCTTAGCTTAAATCAGGCCCCGACTTTCCATCACGGAGATAGCAATCTTATACAGGACGGTAATGATCAGAAAACCTGCGGCATATATCCCTACCGAGATCATCACTTCCGGAAAAGTCGGCATATACTCGGTGATCCTTTCCAGAGGATTGGGAACAAAACCACCCACGATAAGCCCCATTCCCTTGTCGATCCAGGTGCCGATTACTACCAGGACACAGAGTAAAGGTAAAAGCCCCAGGTTGTTTCTGGTCTGCGGGATAACCAGAAGGACTGCAGCCACCAGCATGAGGGCATAAGCCGTCCACATCCAGGGAACCAGCTTCATGTGGCCATGAAGACCGGCAAAGAGATATTTGATGGAAAACTGGTGCCCGGGTATGCCACTGTAAAAAGAGGTGAAAAGCTCACACCCAAAGAGGAAGAGGTTTGCCAGCAGGGCATAAGTTATGGTCTTGGCCAGAGCCCGGATAGCTTTCTCTCCCGGATCGAAGCGCGTAAAGGCCTTTACAATGTAGATAAGGATCAGCAGAAGAGCCGGACCGGAACAAAAAGCCGAAGCCAGAAAACGAGGAGCCATCACCGCCGTAAGCCAGAAGTGGCGCCCGGGAAGACCGGCGTAGAGAAAGGCCGTCACCGTATGAATGCTAAAGGCCCAGGGAATAGAGAGGTAAATGAAAGGCTTTACCCAGCTGGGATATTTGGTGCCCTTATAGACGGCATGAAGCGCCGTCCAGCCACAGATGAGGTTCAACAAAAGGTAACCATTTAAGACGATCATGTCGTAGAAGAGCATGGAATGCGGCGTGGGGTGAAGCAAGACATTAAAAAGCCGGTGAGTTTGACCGATATCCACCACGATGAAAAGCAAACACATGGTTACGGCCCCAATGGCCAAGAACTCCCCGAAGATGGTGAGCTTCCCATAGTCCTTATAATTATGGAGATAATAGGGAAGCACCACCATCACCGCTGAAGCCGCCACTCCCACGAGATAGGTAAACTGAGCCACATAAAAACCCCAGGAGACATCGCGGCTCATTCCGGTAATTCCTAAACCGAACTTCAGCTGTTTCAGGAAAAAGAAAAAGCCCACCAGGAAAATAGCCGCCAGGAAAAAGACCAGGGCATAATATTTTTTGCTACCAACTAAGGCCTTCTCTAACATAGGTACACCTCACCCTAAATTATGTAGAAAACTGAAGGACCAGTGCCCAAATGGACCTTTCGTCTAAGTGTAAAGTGCTCACGCAAGATCTTGTTTATTTCGGAATTGGGATCCGCAAGGTCCCCAACCACAATGGCTCCGTGTTTACAGGCCTCCGCGCACGCAGGAAGCTTTCCTTCTGCCAGCCTTTCGGTACAAAAAGTGCACTTCTCCACCACACCTTTCATCCGTGTCGGATAACGAGGATTGGGATTCTTAATAAAGGGCCGCGGATCACGCCAGTTAAAGCTTCGGGAACCATAAGGACAGGCCGCCATGCAGAACCGACAACCTATACACCGATGCATGTCCATCATTACGATACCGTCTTCTCTCTTAAAGGTGGCCTGCGTGGGACAGACCCTCACACAGGGCGGATGCTCACAGTGATTACAGAGCAACAAAAACTCCCGCCCGTGAAGGACCTCATTGGCATATTCGTGAGCGGTATCCGGAAAAGCGTGTTCAAACTCATCCTTCCAGATCCATTTAACTTCGTGTTTTTTGTAAGGGATCTGGGGCACGTTATGAAGATGATGACACGCGTGAATACAATCCTCACAGGGAGCATATTTCTGGCAAACGCGCGTGTCTATCACCATGCCCCAGCGGCCCGCTGTAAGCCCCTTCTCCGAAGGCTTAACAGCGTAAGCCTTAACTTCACCCTTTGAAAGGACCCCAACCGTAGCTGAGGCCCACAGACCGGCTAATGATGCGAAGCCGGCTGCTCTGAGGAAGCTTCTTCGGTCAAGCTTTTTACTTCTTTTGTCGCCCATCCTTTCCTCTCCTCCGGCGGAATGTGACAATTCCAACAATAGGGATGTGCCGCCACGTAATCGTGGCAGACATCACAAAACTTTTTCTTGCTGGAATGACATCTCAAACATTCATTCTGGAGACTCATGTTAATCGGCTTCCCTTCGGAGTTGATGTAAATACGCATGTTGTTTCTCACCACATCGAAACGCCACTTTCGCAAGAGCTTCATGTGCTCCCGTCTCATAAACTCTTTGGACTCCACACACTTTTTGTATTCTTTCGGAATTTCAGGCTGCGGTTTGGGAGCAGCCTTGCCAAAATTAGTCCAGAAGGGAACCGTAACGAAAAGAACAAAAGCAATAATTCCTGGAATTACTTTGCCGGCATCATGCATTTTCTTCTTCCTCCGGCTTCAAAGGTTCTTGACGCATATCCAAAGTCCGCGGACGTTCACCCGTCTTTTCGTGCGGCAATACCAGGGCGTTTGCCACTAACTCGTGGACACCACAAACCTGGACCTCTGGAGCCCAGTAATTCATGAGTGCAGGCAGGGCCGCCCGGTCAATAGCACAGATACAGGCAAGCATATTTACCCCGTGCTTATCCCTCACATACTGCACCGCGTTAGCCCGGGGGAAACCTCCGCGCATGCGCATTTCCATAAATTCGTCGGTGTTAAGACCGGATCCGCTCCCGCAGCAGAAAGTCTTTTCCCGAATGGTGTTTTCAGGCATGTCATAGAAATTGTTACATACGTGTCTGAGAATGTAACGAGGCTCCTCGAAAAAGCCCATCCCTCGAGAGGGATTACAGGAGTCGTGGAAGGTAACAATGTATTTGTCATTCCGGCTGGGATCAAGCTCAAGTTTTCCGTGAGCAATGAGGTCTGCCGTAAATTCACAAACGTGGATCATTTTGGTGGACTTGGCATGTTCAAAAACCGTCCCGGTGATGGGGCTTTTGGGAGTTTCGAGGTTCTTGGGAGCAGGCCCTGTGGCCGTATCCATGTACTGGTGCTTGACACGCCACATGTGACCGCACTCACCACCGATGATAAATCTCACCCCTAACCGTTCCGCCTCGTGATAGATCTTGGCATTGATCTTGGCCATGGCCTCATGAGAGGTGAAAAGACCGAAGTTTCCACCCTCAGAGGCATAGGTGCTCATAGTCCAGTCTAAATCAAGATAATTAAAGAGAATGATATAACCCATCATGGTATAAATACCGGGCTCCGCAAAATAGTCACCCGAAGGTGTAACGAAAAGGATCTCCGCCCCTTTCTTGTTAAAGGGCACTTCAATCTTGAGCCCAGTTACTTCTTCAATGTCCCAGCAAAGATATTCGATAATCTCCTTGATGGTATGGGGAGGAATTCCGATATGGTTACCAATCTTGAAACAATTCCTTACAGGTTCCAGAATCCAGTTAATATTACAGCCTAAAAGGTGAAGGAGCTCACGCCCCATCATGGTTACTTCACAGGTGTCAATCCCATAAGGGCAAAAGACCGAGCAACGACGACATTCACTGCACTGGTAGTAGTAATAAAACCATTCTTTAATGACATCTTCGGTTAACTTCCGGGCTCCGGCAAGCTTCCCAAAAAGTTTACCCTGCCAGGTAAGTTCCCCTTTATAGATGGACCTCAAAAGCTCCGCCCTCAAAACAGGCATGTTTTTGGGATCTCCCGAACCGAGAAAATAATGGCACTTGTCGGCACAGGCTCCACACCGGACACAAATATCCATAAAGAGCTTGAAAGAGCGGTATTTGGAGAGCCGATCCTTCATGCCCTCAATAATAATTTCTCTAAAGTTAGAAGGAAGCTTCCAGTCTTCGTCTAAAGGAGACCAGTCCCGAGGATTTGGAAAACCTATCTCTTCCAAGATGTTCTTTTTGGCCGGATAACAAAACCTCCCCGGTTTTATCTCCGGAGGGACGTCATCCATCCAGTCCTTCTCGGGAGGTGTCCAATCTATGCTTTTGATTAATTCGTCAGGTTTAGGAAGCTTAGCCATATCTACCCTCTCCGTCTATGATTTATTTCTTCTTATAACAATCCTCATCAATAGGCTGACCAGACTCTATAAGTTGCTCTTTAAAGTCCTCTTGCCATTCGCAGTAAGTCTTAAACTTGGGCTTCTTCCACCAGGGAGCAGGTTCGTGCCGCACCGCCCGGCTGTTGTTGGCGAGATTTCTGGTGGGGCTGAAAAACACCCCTACCATGTGAACAAGTTTACTAAAGGGGAAATAGGCCATAAGAGCGCTGATGAAAAAGAGATGAATATAAAAGATGACCCCGACATCTGGAGCTTTGGGCTTGAAATGGACGAGCCCCATGGTGAATTCCTTCACCTGGGTAACATCCACCTTAAAGAAATGACGCATAAGGATTCCGGAAATTACGAGGCCGTAAATCATAAATAAGGGTAGATAATCGGAAGCCAGCGAAATATAGCGCAGCTTAGGATCCGCCAGACGCCGCAAAAAGAGAAAAGTAAGGGCTGCCAGAATGACTACGTCTGTCATGTAAAGATGAGGAAGCCCGATGTGGAAGAAGCTATCGACTTGATCCAGAATCTGGATAGGTTCTGGAACCGGATAGGTAAAAAACCTCAGGTGCCGCAGAAGAATAGTGAAAAAGGCGTAATGGAAGGCAATGGCTCCCAGCCAAAGCCATTTATAGGAGCCATAAATCAAATTGGGACCTTTGAGTTCGGCTTTAAGATTCCGAAAAAGGCTCCGAAAGGCAAAGACCTCAAGAATCATGCGCAGAACCACTTCAAAATTGTTATAAGGAGATTCGAGCCGGCTGCGCTTGATCCAGCGGAGAGATTTTTGCTGCCCACAGGTAGTTACAATCCGGAAGGGGACAGGAATCTTGGCCCAATCAATCATCCGGTAAACCATTCCTAACAAAAACACCAGAAAGGCCGCATATGGGACTACAATACCAAAAAGTCCTTTAAGCCCTGCGACCCCAACGCCCAAATAAACCACCATCACAAAAGCCAATACGGTCACTAATGCGAATACGGCGCCCATATGGTTACCTCTCTTCGCCCATCATATTTGTGTTTGCGGAGGCAAACTGCCTTCCCTTTCGTCGTAAAGAAGACCTGCTTTTCGCAGGAGCATATACATACGACTTTTCCATTCTTCAACTTTCATATGATAGAGTCTTTCCCGACAAGAGTGATATATCTCAAAGGCTTTAAGTGTTATCTCATCTATTTGCTCTTCTAGGTCCAAAAACTCTTTTAAAAGACGCAAATCTTCAAGCTCCCCTCCCAGAACCTGCCGAATGGCCCTTTTGAGAAGGGGAAAAACTCGCACCGCGTCAGCAGGGGTAAAATCCTGAACCGCCCTGATCCTCACGATGCGATCGATATAGTATTTGACCCGGTCTTCTTCGGTCTCTCCCAAGAGTTGAGAAAGAATCCCCTCAACTCCTTCTCCCAGATGAGCCCCTACAGGATTTTCGAATTGATCCCGATTTTTTTTAAAAAAGGCCGCTGCCTCCGGCGGATAGGTCTCAAGAATAAGCTGATACCATTTCTTCTGGATCTTGCCCTTTTTGTCGAGAAGTAGATCTTTAAGCGTCATCACTTTTTCTCTCTCGGGGACTGGCGACCTTTTAAAAAATTTTCAGGCCCAGGTCAAGGCAGGATTTACCAGCATTAAAGGCGACAAAAAGTAGATAAAACCATCTTCTCCGCAAGAAGATCATTAAACCTCCAAATCCTTGCCAGGAGACCTTAAAATAAACTTCAAAAAAGTTGATGAAGACGCCGAAAGGCCTTCATCTTTTCGGTATATTCCAGGCGGGCCTTGGACAAGAGTTCTTCGAGATAGGCAATGCTCTGATCATAAACTTTCCTTTCCACCGGGAAAGGATGGCCGTCTTTTCCCCCGTGGGCAAAAGCATAACGGGCCGGATCTTTTCGGCTTGCCGGAGCGTCATAAACCAGTTCTGAGAGCAGGGCCAGAGCCCGCAGGTTTTTAGGGCCAAGGCCCCTTATTTCAAGCAAATTCTCGAAATCTTGAGGGGGATTTTCGTAAGTTTTCAAAAGAATCTTCTCTAATCCCTGCGGCTTGAGGTCGGCTTCTTTCAGGGTATGTCTGCGCGGCAGGACCAGGCGTTTTATTTTTTCGATCTCTGTCAATATCCGGGAAGGACTTTCCCGGGTAAGAGAAAGGATGGTCTCCTGGGTCTTGAGGCTTTCTCTGGCTACCAGATTCAAAACCTCTTTTTCGAATTTCTGGCTCGCGATACCGCTGTGAGGTTCCTCGGTCATTTTTTTGACCCGCTCTCCCAGCCAGTGATAACGCCTGGCATAGGAGTTCTTTTCGTTCATTCCCTGCTGAACCACCGCCCAGGCCCCGCTTCTAGTGAAGAAAAAGTTGTGATGGTAAAGCTGGTAACCATCCTGAAGAGCGGTGTTATCCACCTTGGCGGCCAATCTACTTTTGCGCACGAGTGCGAAAAATTCTTCCGGGAGCCCGCATTTCTCAAGCCAGAAAAGGATTTCCTCCGGAGTTCGACGTGAAGCCCGGGCCTTCCCTCCACAGATAAAAAGACCCAAATCTTTGGCAAGGGGAGTCGTCGCCTCTTTAAGGGCACCACAGACCGTAGTAGTAAGCCCTGAAGAATGCCAATCAAAGCCGAGCACACATCCGAAGGCCTGGAACCAGAAAGGATCTGCCAGACGACGCAAAAATTCTTCCACCCCGAATTCCAGGGCTATCACCTCGATTAAGGCCCGGGAAAGCCGGACCATGCGGGCAAAAAGCCAGCGGGGAGCATGCCCTCCGTGGAGGGGGAGGTCAGCTGTTCCGGTTCGTCGCATTAAAGACCTCTCTCTAAAAAGGCCTCTTCCATTTCTGCCAAAATTTTACCAGCGGCTTCACGGGGATCCCTGGCTTCTCTTATGGGCCGACCAATAACGAGATAATCTGCACCGGCAAGAATGGCCTCTTTGGGAGTGGTAACGCGGACCTGATCCTGGGGGTCTGCCGCCCAGGAAGGCCTGACCCCGGGGACAATGGTCTTAAGGTGCCTAAAGGCCTCTTTTACCGCCCCCACTTCCTTTCCCGAGCAGACCACCCCGTGACAACCCGCCCGGTAGGCAAGGCCTGAAAGGCGCAAAACCGCCCCGGTAAGGTCCCTTGAAAGCTCGGGAGAATAGCCGATTTCCATAAGATCTGCCCGGGTATGAGAGGTGAGGATGGTAACCCCGAAGACCTTGCAGCCCCCTTCCACCGCCTCAACGGTCTTGCGCACCGCCTGCCTCCCTGCCAGCATGTGAACGGTAAGGAGATCAGCCCCTGCAAGGCTTGCCTGACGGGCCGCCTTTTGCATGGTAGCCGGGATGTCATGCAACTTGAGATCAAGAAAGATATAAGCTTCTGTTTCTTCCCGGATCATCTCCAGAACCTGTGGGCCTTCGGAAACAAAAAGCTCAAGCCCTACCTTAAAAACTCCTACCAGGTCCTTTAATTTTCGAACCCACCGGCGGGCTTCCTTAAGACTGGCCACATCAAGAGGAAAAATAAGTCTTTCCTTTGCCTCCACAGGACCTCCCTTTAAAATTTTTACGCATGCATTCTGCCAATGAAAACCAATCTGGGCAAATCCTTTCTTATCCCGGCCACCTTCCGGAAAAAACCGGAATTATCCTGATCGGGACTGTTCATCGTCTGGAACCCTTAAAAAAAGTCTTAAAAGAACTTCTCTTAAAGCTGAAACCTGGGCTTATTACCGTAGAAATAAGCCCTTTTTCGGTTTCATACCGGCGGCGTCAGGAAAGAGTCTGGATAAAAAAACTTGAAAATTTAAAGACTCAAAATCTTTCTGACGAAATCTTAAGGGCCTTGAAAAAAATTCTTGAAATGCCCTATGAATATCTTGTTCCCAAAGACCTTGGCCTTTGTCCGGTGGTCCCTGTCGATCTCAATAAACCTTCCCAAAAATATCTTCGCGAAGTAGAAAAATTGCTCGAAAATCCCTCTCTTTTTGAGGTCGGAGATCCCCTCCGCGAACTTGCTTATTTGAGGCTCTTTCTTGAAGGCCTCTACCGACCTCAGAGGGAGGCCGAAGATCTCGCAAGGGAAGAATTTATGGCCCGAAAAATTAAAAGGCTTTTCTCTTTAAGGAAGCCGCTTGTCCATATTGGTGGCTGGAGACATTTACCGGGCCTTCTGGCCCTTCTACCCGAAGCTTCTGCAATCTGTCTGACTCCCCTTCCAGATCCTGAAAAATTTAGCTGAATTGGTATTCTTGGCCAAGATACCCGATAAATTAAATGACAAAAAATTTAAGGGGGTTTAAGAAGAGAATGAAAGCGTTTAAAAAAGGCTTAAAAATAGTCTTTTGGGCCTGTTTGGTCTTTTTTTTCAGCTGGTCTCCGGGCTTTTGCCTCTCAGGAGAGGAAATCGCCTGGAAGGTTTATCATCGTCCCGTAGGGAAGGATTCTCAGGCTGAGGCCCGTATGATCCTCATCGATCCAAGGGGGCATCAGAAGGAACGAAAGATGAAGATCTTTACCCGTGAAGACGAAAAGGCCCGCTACACCCTGATTCGCTTCCTCTATCCAAAGGATATCGCGGGGACGGCCTTTCTTTCTATCGCCCATCACAAAGGCAAAGAAGAGCAATTTCTTTATCTGCCGGCTCTTAAACGCACCAGGCGCATCGCGGGCTCCTTCCGCTTCCACCGGTTCGTGAATTCCGACTTCTTCTATGAAGACCTGGAAAGACACTATCCCCCGAAATATCACCATCAGTTATTGAAAGAAGAAACCTTCCGGGGGGAACCCTGCTGGGTGCTAAAATCCTGGCCACAAAAAAAGAAGGACTCTATTTACGGTTACTGGATTCAATGGATCACCAAAGCGGGTTTTCTCCCTGTCCGGGTAGATTATTATGACCGCAAAGGAAGACTCTGGAAGAGATTTTCAAGCAGCCGATGGGAAAAGATAGACGGCTACTGGACGATACTGGAATCCACCATGGAAGATCTCAAAAAGAATCACAAAACGGTTCTCAAAATCGACAAAATTATATATGATCAGGGTCTTAATCCGGGACTCTTTACACGCAGGAGCTTGGAACGCTGGTAGGAATTATCACCCTGATCCTGATATTTCTGGCAAGTCCGGCAAAAGCGGCTTCTTTCAGTGGGACTTTTCTCTCCCGTGGCACCCTTGACCTCACCCACGACCGCCCTCTGGAAGACCAAAGTTCCAACCGGGAATATCTTCGCCTGGAAACCCGCCTGACCCATTCCCATTGGGAAGGAAAAATTGGTCTCCGACTTGATCGGCTGGCCTTTTATGGAAACCATAACGGCCGGGAGGAGACGAGGGTCGAATTCTGGGAGACTTATTTACGCTTTCTCGGAGAAAACTTTGAAATCACCCTGGGAAATCAAATCATTCGCTGGGGAAAGGCGGATGAAATAAGTGTCCTTGATAATTTAACCCGTCAGGATTTGAGGGAACTTTTCACCTGGCGGGAGGAAGAAAGGGATAAGCCCTGGCCCTGGCTCCGGCTCCAGTATTTTGCCTCAGGCTTCACCTTTGAAGCCGTCTTTACCCCCTGGCCCCTCTGGCCTCGAAGGGACGATTTCGACTCGGACTGGGCCGTCTTTGATCACCTTCGCAAGGCCCTAAAAGAGGCCGGTCTTCCTTTCCCCCTTACTCTCGACCTTGACAAACAGGATCTTTCTCCTTCTTTCAAAAATAGCGAATTTGGGTGCCGTCTTCTGGGCACTTTTGGAGACGTTGACTGGGAAATTTCCTTTTTACACGCCCACAACCGGTCTTTTTATTATTATATCCGCCGCTTCCCCATAAAAGGCCTGATTCTTAAACATCCCGCTGAGCCCCTGAAAGACCTCAAGAGCGGGCTTTCAAGTATTCAGATCCTCGGCCATACGGCTTATGTTCGGAGACCGCAGGACAACATCTTAGGAATGGCCTTTGAGACCACCTGGAAAGGGCTGGGGATCAGGGGAGAATTTGCTTACCATACGGGGCGGGTCTTCCTAAAAAAAAGCTTGAAGGGGTCCAAAAACCTTACTGGCGTTATATCCTGGGCTTTGATTACCGCTTTGAAAATGGCCTTTATCTGAATTTTCAGTTTCTCCAGCAGCATATCCTGGGCTGGTCGGAAGGAATACTTTTTGACCCCGAGTATGATTCTTATCTCTTCCTGAGGCTCTCCAAAGGCTTCCTGAGAGATTTCTTGGAGCTGCGTCTTGATGCCACCTACGGCCTTACCACCCGCATTTACTATGTGAATCCCGAGCTGTCCTACAAGTTTCGAGACAACTGGGAACTCTTTGCCGGCCTCCACCTCATAGACGGCCCGAAGGGGACTTTCTTTGACGTCTATGACAACAATGACCAGATCTATCTCGGGCTAAAAATAAGCTTTTAGCACGAAGTGTCGAATAGATTATTGACATGTCTTTTTATGAAAACTTCGTCCTCCAAAAGAAGACCCTCTGGTTAACTTTCATAATCTTTGTGGTGCTATTTTGCCTCTGGGAGGCCTTAAACCTTCCAGTAGTTACTTCAACTGATGCCATCATTCCCCGCGACGAAGAATTTCTCTTCTATGAAGAATTTCGAAAGCAATTTGGCGCAGACGACGCGGTAGCAGTAGCCTTAAAGGCCCAGGATGTCTTCTCCCCCAGGGTCCTCTCTTATATCAAGCATCTAACCGAAGCCTTTGAAGAGATCGAAGAAGTAGAAGATGTTCTTTCTCTCACCAATGTAGAAGATGTAAGAGGGGGGGAAGAAATCTTTATCGTGGAACCTTTAGTGGGAGAAGAAATTCCTCAAGATTCCGAAACCCTCCGCTCTCTTAAAGAACGGGCTGCCAGAAACCCTCTTATCCTGGGAAACCTGGTCTCTTCTGATTTCGAGAGCACCATGCTCCTTTTACGGACTGCTTATAAAGGAGAAGACCTCAATTTTGAAAGCCGTCTCCTTTCAAAGATAAAAAAAGTCCTGGCTAAGAATCCTCCGCCTCAGGGAGTGGAGGTCCATCTTTCTGGCTGGCCGGTGGTAAATGTCAACATGGCAGGCTACATGAATCGGGATCTCCTCATTTTCGTCCCTACTTCTTTTTGTTTTCTGTGTCTTCTCGTCTGGTTTTTTTTACGTTCCCTGAGGGCCATGGTGGCGGTGGGGCTCATCATAAACCTTTCTCTCCTGGCAGCCCTGGCCTGCCTCAAACTGGTGGGAGGGGCTTTGAGCCCGATGACCGCAATCCTTGCCCCTCTCACCATGGCGCTTGCTCTTGCAGACGCTATCCATCTTCTTCTCACTTATTTCAAGCTTCAAAAAGTGGGGGAGAAAAAACCTCTCGTAAAGGCGGTTTTTGAGACCTGGAGCCCGTGTCTTTTAACCAGCCTCACCACCGCGGTAGGGTTTGCCTCCCTCATGATCTCAAGGATCCCCTCTATCAGAGAATTTGGCGCCGCAGCCGCCTGTGCCATGTTCGTGGAATATTTTTTCACCTTTACCGTACTGGTTTATCTCGCTCCCTGGATCTCAAAAGGGCCCTATAGTTTTGGTCTTTCGAAAAAGCTGGTTCTCCCACTCTCAAGAAGTTATCCCCGCTGGGCCCCGGGAAGCCTCGCTATTTTTGCCTGTCTTTCAATCCTTGCCCTCTGGGGAATACAAAAGATCCGGGTGGACAGTGACGTAATAGAATTCTTCCATCACCAAACCCCGGTCTATCAGGACGCCCTCTTTATCGATAAGAACCTGGGAGGAGTGCAGACGATAGAAATCTCTTTGAGTCTTAAAGAGGGTGATTTTTTAGATCCCCAAATTTTAGCCAAAATCGACGAACTCAGCCGCTATCTCGAAAAAAGGCCCACCTTTAGCAGGGTGATCTCCCCGGTAGAATTTTTCAAACTTATGAACCGGGCCTTTCACAACGAAAGAGACGAATTTTATCGCCTCCCTGAAGATCGAAAACTTCTGGCCCAGTATCTACTTCTTTACGGGGGCACGGAACTGGAACATTTTTTAGATTCCTCCCAGACCTGGGCCCGTATTTCGGCCCGCACTCCTGAACACAGCTCCGAAGTAATAAATAAAGAAATCGCCCTCCTCAAGAAAAAACTTCAAGAGCTATTTAAGGATACCCCTGTCAGCTGGCGTTTCACCGGAAAGACCTATCTTGTCAACCGCACTGCTGAGGACATCATAAAGAGCCAGACCGAGAGTCTTGCCCTTGCGGCCCTGATCATCTTCGGTCTGATGTTTCTCGTCTTGCGATCTTTCAAAATCGGCCTGCTTTCCATCCCCCCAAACGCCTTCCCTATCCTAGCCAATCTGGGATTCATGGGATTTGTGGGAATCCCTCTCAATACGGCCACCGCTACCATTTCAGCCGTGGCCATCGGTATCGCGGTAGATGATACCATCCACTTTCTGGTGCAATATCAGCGCGAAAGAATGCGCTCTAGGCCTCTGGAAGCCGTCAAAAAAACCCTTGAAAGTAAAGGCCTGGCCGCCATCACCACCTCGGTGGTGTTAATAGTGGGATTTCTGGTACTTGTGGTTTCGCAATTTATTCCGACCGTGCAGTTTGGAAAGCTTTGCGCTCTGGTAATGGGCCTGGCCCTGCTGGCCGATCTCTTCCTGCTGCCAGGCCTTATCTTTATCGGCAAAAAGATCTTTTAACCCAGCACCTTGAGTCTGACCTTTCCTGAAGCAAGCCAGCTCTTTACACTTTCTGCTATTCCATTAGAAGTTAGGCCGTATTTTTCACGCAATATTTGAGGTGCACCGTGCTCAATGAATTTGTCAGGTAACCCCAGGCATTTTACCGGGACCAAAAGACCGTGGCGGGAGAAAAGCTCCAGCACGGCGGCTCCAAAACCTCCCAGAAGAGCATTTTCCTCAATGGTAACCACTTTGCCGATTTTTCTGGCAAGCTCAAGTAGAAGTTCCTCATCAAGAGGTTTTACGAAACGAGCGTTTACCACCGCCGCCGCAATCCCTTCTGAAGCTAAAATCTCTGCTGCCCTGAGGGCCGGATAAACCATGTTGCCAATAGCCAACAAGAGGATATCGTCTCCCTCTCTCAGTATTTCGGCCTTGCCAAGGGGCAATTCCTTAAGCTCCCAATCAAGGCTTACCCCCTCTCCGGCTCCACGGGGATACCGAACCGCTACCGGCCCTTTACATTTGAGGGCGGTGTAGAGCATGTGTTGGAGTTCGTTTTCGTCTTTCGGGGCCATTACCACCATGTTGGGAATAATCCTGAGATAAGAGAGATCAAACTGTCCTTGATGGGTGGGGCCGTCTTCTCCCACGATCCCGCCCCTGTCGATGGCAAAAATCACGTGAAGATTCATGAGGGCAACATCGTGAATGATCTGATCATAAGCCCGCTGCAAAAAGGTGGAGTAAATGGCACAAACCGGAATAAGCCCCCCCAGGGCCAGGCCTGCGGCAAAGGTGACCGCGTGCTGTTCGGCAATGCCCACGTCAAAAAACCGTTCCGGGAACCGTTCGCCAAAGGCCTTAAGACCGGTGCCCGTAGGCATGGCAGCGGTAATGGCCACCAAACGGGGCTCTTCTTCTCCGAGGCGCACCATCAATTTAGAGAAGACGCTCGTATAGGAAGGAGGTTTGGGCTTTCCGGATTTGGGTTTTCCAGTCTTGACATCAAAAGGCCCCAGGCCGTGAAAACGCTCCGGCTCCCTTTCAGCCGGAGGATACCCCTTACCCTTCCTGGTAAGGACGTGGACCAGGGTGGGGCCTTCAAGTTCTTTTATATTTTTAAGGGTTTTTATGAGGACTTCGATATTATGCCCTGGAATAGGGCCTACATACCGGAAGCCCAGGGCTTCAAAAAGCATTCCCGGGGTAAGAATACATTTGAGGGCGTCTTCACTCTTTTTGATGGCGTGGACCAGATGATCTCCCCCGGGAAGATGGCTTACAAAGGCTTCCAACTCCCTTTTAAAACGCCTGGCCAGAGGACCCGTCAGTTTCCGAGAGAGAAAAGACGAAAGAGCCCCCACATTGGGAGAAATGGACATTTCGTTGTCATTCAGGATTACGATGAGATCTTTTTTGAGATGTCCGGCATTGTTAAGACCCTCAAAGGCAAGGCCTGCGGTCATGGAGCCGTCTCCTATCACCACCACCACTTTCCCTTCTTTTCTCAGGAGGTCCTGAGCGGTTACCAGACCGAGGCCAGCGGAGATAGAGGTGCTACTGTGGCCCACATCAACGATATCATGGGGGCTTTCAGAACGTTTCGGAAAACCCGCGATACCACCGAATTGTCTCAGAGTATGAAACTTTTCCCTTCGGCCCGTGAGAAGCTTGTGCGCGTAAGCCTGATGCCCCACATCCCAGACAATCTTATCTTTGGGAGAATCAAAGACATAGTGGAGGGCAATGGTAAGCTCTATCACTCCCAGGTTGGGTGCCAGATGGCCCCCTGTTTCCGCTACTGTCTCAACTATGGTTCGCCTCAGTTCCTCGGCAAGCTTTTCAAGCTGGGAGAGTTTAAGCCTTTTTAGATCTTCTGGAGAGTTGATCTTCTCTAAAAGTCCTGCCATTTTATCACCCCCAAATTCCCGGTTAACTCCTATCCCTTTGAGAGAGTCCAATTTCTCCCTCCCCGCAGGGAGGGGGGTGAGGGGGGGCGAAAGTTGGCGAGATTCTGAGCTTACACCCCCCACCTCGACCCTCCCTAAGAGGGGAAGGAAGAAAAATTGGTTCTTCGACGTTTCATGTGGATTTTAGGATATGGCCTCAAATTTCCATTTAATCCCCCTCCCTTAAAGGGAGGGGGTAAGGGGGAGGGTGGAGGTTCGGAAAAGCGCTGAGCTTCCACCCCCTCCCCGGCCCTCCCCCTTTGAGGGGAGGGGGAAAGTAGGAGTGTCCCCTTAAAGGGGAAGGAGCCAAAAACTCTTCCTGTGAGGAAAAAACAGCCTCTCAAAAAGAGGGAAGTAACTTTTCTCCCTCCGGGAATCCGAAAATTGAGGCCACCTTCCGGCCCCTCTGAGCTGTATTCTAAATTCCACACAAGATGTCGAAGAACCGAAAAATTTCTCCATTCGCCTTTCGCCATTTCCCAGAACACCCTCCGGGTGAAAGATCAAAACAAGCATCCCTTTGAAATATAAGACCAGAAGCTCTTCTCTGGGAAATCAAGTTCTTATCATCCTTTTGAAAGTTTAATTTAAAAAGTAAATTTCCCTAATTTCCGGATAAGAGATGAGAAAGGGGCACCTCTCTTTTATATTTCAAAGGAAACAGAAAAATCACACCTTCACCCAGGAGGT
Source organism: Thermodesulfobacteriales bacterium (assembly GCA_026985945.1). Lineage (GTDB taxonomy): Bacteria > Desulfobacterota > Thermodesulfobacteria > Thermodesulfobacteriales > Thermodesulfatatoraceae > Thermodesulfatator. Next base: position 112 of record JALSPN010000274.1, on the reverse strand, counting down.
GCCCCATGGACAATATATCAAAAATCCTAATTGACTTCACCGATGAAAAAATTACCCCCTCAGGTGGAAGTTTCTTCCTGGCCCATGTTTCTTCTCTTCTCGGTCTTCCTCA
>JALSPN010000273.1 GCA_026985945.1 Thermodesulfobacteriales bacterium | reverse complement strand
GAAAAAAACGCATTTTAATTGCAGAAGACGATAAATGGCTTAGCCGTTCTCTCATAGAAGCTTTAGAAAAGGAAGGCTACCAGGTATTGGATCTCGCCCAAACGGGGAAAGAAGCCGTAGAGCTGGCCTTCAAGCACCGTCCGGATCTCATAATTATGGATATTCGCATGCCAGAACTGGATGGCCTTGAAGCCGCCAGGCAGATAAACGAAAAGGCTTTCACTCCCATCATCTTACTTACGGCCTATGCGGATCCGAATTTCCTTGAAAGGGCCCGAGAAGCCCGGGTGCTTGGCTATCTTATGAAGCCTGTTTCCGTAACAGAGCTAGTCTCAGCTATTGAGATAGCCTTCCACATTGGCCAGCAGATCAATCACCTGGAAGTAGAGCTTGAAAACCTCCGCGAAGAACTTGAAGCCCGCAAAATCATCGAACGGGCCAAGGGATTCCTGATGGATACTTACGGGCTCAAAGAAGGGGAAGCTATGCGATTTCTCCAAAAAGAGGCTTCCAAAAGGCGTATCAAGCTGAAAGTGCTTGCTCAGGCCATCCTGGATATGGCAGAAAAGACATTCGACTTCAAGAAATAATCTCCGAACGATAATGGGGCAGGCTTTCCTGGGGGTGAGGCTCTTCTTCGCCAAATTTCTCAAGAAAGCGCCTTATTTCATAGGCCTCCGCTAAGACTTTTTGATAATCTATTTCCCCTTCCTCAATGAGGTCCATGGCCTCTTCGACCTTACGGGTCAATTCCTCATCAACCTGTTCCGGGAAGTGCTTCCGCAGGTAGCGATAAACTTCCCTCCCCAGCCTGGTAGGATAAAGCCTCCCTCCGGGGAGGACCTTTACGTAGCGTCTCTGGATAAGGGTAGAGACAATTTCGGCATAGGTAGAAGGCCTTCCAAGCCCCCGTCTTTTCATCTCCTGAACCAGGCTCCCTTCAGTATAAAGCTCTACCTTTGGAATTTTTTTCAGAGAAAACTCTCGGGGACTTTCGCCCTCTTTTATCTCTACCACCCGAAAAGTGGGAAACATCTTTTCAAAACCTTCGCGAAGGATTCGCGTAATAATTTTTTCGCGCCACTCGTAGGCAGGGACTTCAAAGCGTAAAGTGGTCACTTCCACCCGTGCAGGCCTCATCTGGCCGGCCATAAAACGGCGAAAGATGAGATCGTAAAGTTTAAGGGCTTTTCTGGGATCAGAAAGGGAAAGAAGGCCGCTTGCCACCATGTAACGGATCTCTTCTGTATCTCGCGGGCGGGTGGGCCTTATTCCTTCATGTGCCCCCCCTTCTCCCCAGCTGCGGGGATAAAAAAATTCCTCTCCAAAATGAGCGGTTATATAGGGCTTGGCCACCTGATAGCGCCCTACTTCTGAAATTCTGGTGGAATCTGTGCGGTGATAGGTAATGAGGCCACTTTCAAAGAGCTCCTGCAAAAGATTCATGGTCTCCCGGGTAGAAAACCCCAACCTGTGGCTGGCATCTTCTAAAATGGTATCGGTGGTATAAGGCGGAAGGGGATTTCTTTCTTCTTCGGTGTGGTCCTCGATTTGCCAGCGGAGCTCGGGAAGCTCCTGATAGATCCTTTCAGCCAGGGCAAGATCTTCCAGATCAAGGACAAAGCGCTCCCCGAAGAGGGAAAAAACCAAACGGGCCTTTTTCTTTTTGGCCTCTTCTGCCCGGGCGATTACCCAGCCCAGGACCGGGCTTTGCACCCGCCCCGCCGAAAGCCTCCGGTTGTTAAAGGCCTGCCAGAGGCGACGCGAAAGGACAAAGCCCACCCAGCGATCTATGACCCTTCTGGTGAGCTGGGCCTTTACCCGGTTGAGATTGAACTCCACCGGGTTGGAAAGTGCTTCCCGAAAGGCCCTGGGTGTTACCTCGTGAAACTCAAGCCTTTTGATATTGGCGTTAAAAGGACGGAGTTCTATGAGGAGATCGTAGGCTATTTTTTCTCCTTCGGCATCCGGGTCGCTACCGATGTAAACTTCCTGAATTTCGTAGGCCAGGCGTCTGAGGCTTTCAAGAAGCTCCCTTTTGTCAGAAACCGGGCCCTCCGGGCAACGAATCTTTACCTCTTCAGGATCTACCAGCTGTTCTCCGGTAGGACGGCAGATTTTGATGCTGTCAAAAAGGGGGATAAAGCGGCCATTTTCCCGGAAAACTCCGAAAAACCCCCGCCGACGGGAGAGATTAAAAACGTGCCCCAAAGAGGCGCTGATCAGGAGAAGTTTGTTTTCGGAGGGAATTTCGTAAACAAAGGCCTCTGCCACCTTGCGCACCGAGGGCTTACCAAAAAACGAAGCAATAGTTTTGGCTTTATGGGGGGATTCCACTACTACCAGGGCGGTGCGCATAAGATCTTTGAGGCCGCCATCTTTCTTTCCGACCTTTCTCACCTCCGTAAGCTCTTCAGAAAGGCTTTTAAGGTCAATTTCTGCCAGGGGCTTAAAAGAGAAATCCTCCCCGAGCTGGAAACGGAGCCTTCTTTCAAGGCTCACAAGGGCCCGCTTATCATCTACCAGAACCACGGAAAGCCCTTTAAGGAGTCCGAAGACGGTAAGACGGGAAACCCGGCCTGAGGCCTGGATGTAAGTGGCGGTATCTCCGGCAATTAAAAATAACCCCTCTTCTTTCTGAACCAGAAAGACCTCTTCGGAGTGGCGCAACTTTTCTAAGAAATCAGGGTCAGAAAACTTCTTTTCCAGAAAGGCCTGAATTCTCTGGAGACGCTCAAGGAGTCGCGGATAACGAGAGAGGGCCTCTTCTGAAAGAGTGAGATAACGTCTCAGATATTGGATGTCCGCCAGGGCGGAAAGCCTTTCTTCTTCCTCAAGGAGAGAGAGAATGTTTACCAGAAGATTGTAAAGATTCCGTGGTAAAAGTTCTGCCCGGATGGGAATGAGATGGCAGGGAACTCCCAGAAAAAGGGCGTAACGAAGGATATAAGGGAGATCTATTCCCCGGACCAAAGGATTAGAAAGATGCGCCAGCCCTACGGCCACATCAAAAGAGGCCTTTTCTATCTCTGCCATCAACTCTTCTGCAGAAAGTTCAAGATAACTCAGGACCCGAAGCCCCTCTTCTCGCAGGAGAGATGCCACCCTTTCCACCGCTTCTTTGCCAAAGGTCTGGGAAACGAACACCACCCCCCCGGGACCCAAAATTTTGGCGAGAGAGGCGGCCTTTCGGGTTAGTTCGGTAATGTCTTCTGAGACGACCTCGTAAGAATCCATGATGTTTCGCAGGGAGCTTACCGCCCGCTGGATGTCAAACCCCAGAAGAAACTTAAAGAGCATTACCCTTGAGGTCCGCGGCTTGAGGGTGGCAGAGGACACGAGAAGAACCTTTTTTCCGGCATGCCTTTTGCGGATGTCCTCAAGTTTTTCAAAATCCTTCTCTGTTTTGCGGGGCTTTAAGGCCAACCTGATCTCCCTTTCTGAAAAACCCAAGAGGGCAAAGAGCCTTTCTACATGGGCGGAGCGTTTGAGAAAAGAATCAACATCATCGATAAAGATGAATTCGAAATCAAGCTCCTGAAGCTCAGGCAGGTGGCGATAAAAAAAGGCGGTAGTGCAGACCAGGATGTCAAAATCTCGGCTTTCAAAGGTCTCTTTGTCTTTCTTCTTTCCGAGATAAGGAAGAATTTTTTTCGAAAGGCCTATCTTTTGGGCCAGCTCTTCCAGTCTCTCACCAATCTGGCGGGCAAGAAGACGGGTGGGGACCAAGATCAGCACCCGTCCCTCAAAATAAAGGGCAGAAAGCAGGCCAAAAGTGGTCTTGCCAGTGCCAGTGGGAGCCATAATGGCAAAAGATTCCCTGAAGAGGATGCGTTTGGCCCAGGTCTGCTGAAGAGAAGAGAGAGAAAAACCCAGGGCCTCTTTAAAAAAGTGTTCGAAATCTTTTATCTTTTTCTTTACTTCACAATAGGGAGCAAGCCTTTTTAGGCGCCCTTCTCTTTGAAGGACCTCACAGGGGTCTTCTTCTCCAGGATGGGGCAGACACCTGGAACACAAAAGCCCCCGGCTTAAACGCTCGTCACTGATCGTGCCTCCGCAGTTGGGACAGGCGTGGGCTACCAAAAAAAGCATCAATTCTCCTCCGCAGAAAGCTCTATCATCCTTTCCACTAAACGTTCCGCACAGAAGACCAGAGATTCTAGATCCAGAAAAGAAAGGGCCTTACGATCAAAAAGAATTTTGGCCTCCGCCGGAAGGCCCTCTTCGGGCTCGGCTTCAAAAAAATGAAAACGAAGGGGCATTTTGGGCAAAATCCATATTATGGCACACACCTCTGCCGGACATTCTGCAGGAAACTGGGTCCTGAAAAAGCTCAAGGCCCTTTTTAAAGGAGAAAGCCGCTCGGAAAAGGCCTCAATGGCCTTTTCTTCGGCGTATCTCCTGAGAGTCTGGACCTTGGAAACAGAATGAGGGAAACTCTCCATCCCTACAAAGTCTCCACTTAAAGAGTCTGGTTGCGCTCGAATAAGATAGTTGTAGAGCAAGATCTGGTCTCTGGGGTCAAGCTCTACCCCATCTGAGCGGAAGGCCCTTTCCTCAGAAATCAGGACCTCTCCATCCAGGTAAAAAAGAGAAAGCCCCTCCGATGTAAGCCGGCCTCCGGTTCTTTCAGGAAGTTCCTCCCAGGAAAGTTTAGCAGCTTCCCTTTTGATTTCTTCAAGGATTCGCCAGTGGTAGTCTTCCTCAAGAGGCCTTTTGGGGAAATCAAGTTCTATCCGGGCCTCAGGGCACTTCTCAGGAGATACTTTCCCCGCCATCAAGGCCATGGCAAAGGCCAGGCAAGAGGGATACCCACACTTACCGCAATTGGTTCGGGGAAGCTTTTTGACGATTTCTAAAGGGTTAAATTGCGCCATGTAAAATAGCTTGACAAAATTAAAATTAAGGAGCAAGTCCGAGAGGAGGATTTCCGATGCCCATTTATGAGTTTCGCTGCGAAATATGTGGCCATGTCTTTGAACGCATCCAGAAAATGGATGATCCCTGGCCGGCATGTCCGAAATGTGGTGAAGACAAAGTCTTTAAGCTCCCGTCTGTATTTGGTTTCACCGATGCCGCCTCTTTCCGGGCGGAAAGGGAGCAGGCCATCTTAAAACGGGCGCGAGATTACCTCATCGACGGAAAGGTCAAAGATGCCAGGCGCTTCCTTTCCAGGGCCCAGGAATATGTAAAAACAGACCGTATCAACAGGCTTTCTGAGGCTTTAAATAAGAGAAAGCCCGTTAAAGGGGGTTATATTAGCCGCACGGAACTGGTGGTAACTAAAAAGAAAGATTAACGCCCTAGGAACTCTCAAAGATCTTTTTGATCTCTTCTAAGAGCTGGCGAAAAGTAAAGGGTTTTTTGATAATCTTAAAGGACGCCTCGTCAAAACCGTATTTTTCTAGGATGTGTTCCGCGTAACCGGAAATAAAAATTATGGGGATGGTGGGAGCCAGTTTTTGCAACTCCCGATAAAGCTGCACGCCGTCCATTTTGGGCATCACTACGTCGGTAATGATCAGATCTACGCCGAATTCATTTTCTTTAAGCCAGTTAAGGGCCTCCAGACCATTTTCAGCCACGACGACTTTGAAATCCTGGCCTTCTAACATTTCGGCCAGCATTTCCCGAATATGCAGCTCGTCTTCCACAATTAGAATACGCTTTTTTGACACTTCAGATACCTTTTTGTCAGGCGGATATACAAAATCTTTCTCTCCGGTGGTGATAATTTTTTCTGTCTCTAAAGGTAGAATTGTTTCAAAGATCGTGCCTTTTCCCGGTTCGCTCTCGACTTTTATTTCTCCGCCACACCTCCTTACCAGAGAAAGCACCACGTTAAGCCCGAGGCCCGTACCTTCTCCAGGAGCTTTGCTACTGTAAAACGGCTCAAAAATGTGTGCAAGATCTTCTTTTGGAATTCCACAACCCGTATCTCTAACCCTTAAAACCGCCGCTCGCCCACGGGAAGTTTCGACTACTTTGGTCTCCAGAGTGAGGGTACCACCCTGGGGCATGGCATCGCGAGCATTCAAAACCAAATTGGTGAGCAAGAGCTGGAGTTCTTCGTAAGAAAGCTTTACCGGTAGGGACTCGGAACATAATGTGATCTCAAGTTCAATCTTTTCTCCGAGAAGCTTACGAATTAGTTCCTGTTGTTCTCTGATAACCTGGTTTAAATCGCTTATTTGTTCTTTATCTTCGGCCCTTCCGCGGGAAAGGATTAAAAGTTGCTTAATTAATTTTGTTCCGGCCTCGATGGCATGCTGGATTTGATCTATATACTTCTTTAGTTTTTCATCACCTTCTGTTCGAACCCTGAAAAGATCCAAATATCCACTAATGATGGCCAAAATGTTATTAAATTCATGGGCAATGTTTCCGGTCATTTTGCCCAAAACTTCCACTTTTTGAGAACGAATAAGCTCTTCTTCCTGTTGC
>JALSPN010000272.1 GCA_026985945.1 Thermodesulfobacteriales bacterium | reverse complement strand
CCCACCCGGGCCTTACATGTAAGGTGGCGGGTAAAAAGACCATACGAAGATCTGGTTGAACTTCTGAAAGAACAAATCCTTCATCAAGCAGCTGGTTTAGGTGGTTAAGAAAGTTATTACTTAATTCCCGGTTAATCCTCCCCTCCCTGTCAGAAGGGACAGGGGGAGAGTGAAAGTTGGCGCAGATTGCTGAGCTTTCACCCCCCTCCCCTTGTAGGGGGGAAGGAGATCCCCTTCGCCACTCACTAGCACACACTTTGGGTGAAAAAGTCAAGGTTAGCATTTTCTTGAAATATAATACCGAAAAGCTCTTCTCTACTCTGCTAACCGGAAATTAGGCGGTTAAGAAAGTTGTTGACAATTTTAGCGGACCGCGGTTTTCTTCTGGAACATAGGAGGTTTCTATGTGTCAGGCGAAGGTGTTTTTGGTCCAGGACGGCCGGGAAGAAGAGATTATGCACGACGTGGTGGGCATTGAAATCCGCCCGGAAGGAATTCTCCTCAAATCTTTTTTTGAAGAACCCAAATTAGTTGCTGGCGAAATTTACGAAATAGACTTTTTAAAACACCGGGTCCTGGTAAGGCCCAAAGGGAAAAAACATGAATGAAACTAAAGAGAAACTCCAAAAAATCCTCCCCCACTGGGAGGAACATCTGGCGGAACACGGCCAAGAGCTGGAAAATTGGGCCGAAAGGCTGGAGGAAGAGGGCGAGCCCCGTCTGGCTGCCAAGCTCAAGGAGGCTTCTCTCCTTTTGGCTTCTGCCAGGCTTAAGCTTGCCGAGGCCAAAATAATAGCGGAGTCGGGTTCTCTGGCGGAAGAACTTGCCCTTTGTGCCATTTGCGCCTGGCGAGAAACCTGCCAGAAGAGATTTAGCCGGGATACCGGAAGCCCCTTTCGTTGTCCAGACTTCACCCGGGACGTCACCCTCAAGGCATGATTGCCAAGCTTATTGCGGAAGAAATTCAAAAAAAAATCTTAGAGGCCCAAAGAGAAGGGCTTTTGCCAGCGGATATTAAACCCCGTTTTCAGGTGGAGCCTCCTAAAGTAAAAGAACATGGGGACTACGCCACCAACGTAGCCCTGAGTCTTGCAGGCCAGACACGTCAAAACCCCCGTGAGCTGGCCTCCTGGTTTGCCGAAAGACTGGCCGCCCGCCAGGACCTCTTTGAAAAAGTAGAAGTTGCCGGCCCGGGGTTCATCAACTTCTTCATTGCTCCCTCTTACTGGCAACAGGTCCCGCGCTTCATCGAAAAAGAAGGGCCTGATTACGGTCGCCTAGACTATGGAAAGGGGCAAAAAGTCCAGGTGGAATTTGTTTCCGCCAATCCCACCGGGCCCCTTCATATCGGTCATGGTCGAGGGGCGGCGGTAGGAGATACCCTGGCGCGTCTTCTCTCCTTTGCGGGTTTCAAGGTAGAGAAGGAATATTACATAAACGACGTCGGACGACAGATGAAAATCCTTGGCCGCTCCGTCTATCTCCGCGCCAGAGAGCTTTCAGGAGAAGAGATCGACTTCCCCGAAGATCATTATCGCGGCGAATATATCCGTGAGATTGCCCGGCAACTCCTCAAAGAAAACCCCGACTTCTTAAAATTTTCCGAAGAAGAGGCCCTAGAAGAGGCCAAAAATTTTGCCCTGAAAATCATTTTAGAGGGGATCAAAAAAGATCTCAAAGATTTTGGAGTCTATTACGACTGCTGGTTTTCAGAGAAAAAGCTTTACGAAGAAGGCCTTGTGGAAAAGGCTCTGAATTTTCTCAAAGAAAAAGGGCTTCTTTATGAAAAAGAAGGAGCCGTCTGGTTTCGCGCCCGGGATTTCGGAGACGAAAAAGACCGGGTCGTAATTCGGGCCAGCGGAGAGCCTACCTATTTTGCCTCCGATATTGCCTACCACTATCACAAATTCTTTGTCCGTGGCTATGATCTGGTGGTGGATATTTGGGGAGCTGATCACCACGGCTATGTCCCCCGTCTTAAAGCGGTGATTAAAGCCTTTGGCCTTTCACCAGATAGGCTGCAGGTTCTTCTCATCCAGATGGTAAATCTCCTCGAAGCTGGCCGTCTCAAAAGCATGTCAACGCGGGCTGGCGAGTTTGTTACCCTCAGGGAACTTCTCGAAGAGGTAGGGAGGGATGCCACCCGTTTTATTTTTCTCACCCGTCGGGCGGATAGCCCGCTTGATTTTGATGTAGAGCTTGCCAAAAAACAGAGCCGCGAAAACCCGGTCTATTATGTCCAGTATGCTCACGCCCGTTTGGCAAGCCTCTTCCGAAAGGCAAAAGAGGCTGGCATCTCCAAAATTTCTTCTGAAGAGGCCGATCTTTCCCTGCTTGATACCCCGGAAGATTTCTCTCTCCTCAAGCTCCTTGATTATTTTCCCGATACCATTGAAGCCTGCGTAAGCAAGCTGGAACCCCACCTGCTCACTTTTTATCTTCTGGATCTAGCCACCGCTCTCCACGATTATTACACTAAACATCGGTTTTTGAGTGAGGATATTTCACGGAGCCAGGCCCGTTTAGTGCTGGCCAGAGCAGTCAAACAGGTCCTGGCCACAGGTCTTGATCTTCTGGGAGTTTCAGCACCGGAGAGAATGTAATGGCTAACAAAAAGAAAAAACGCTTTCAGTTTCAGCTCGGCTGGCCCGGGCTGATTTTCTCCCTCGGTCTTTTGATCTGTCTCTTCTTGTGGATGTTCGTCCTGGGGTTCTATTTTGGTCAGCGTGTCGTGGGAAACCGGGTTCAAAAGCTTTCTTCTCCTGTTAGCGAAAAGGCCCTCTCCTCAAAAAAAGCTCCTCCTCCGGTATTTGAAGAAGTAACCCCTCCGCCTCTGGCCGAGAAAAAATTTACCCCTCAAGCCCCAAAAGAAGAACCTCCCTTCCTTCCGGTTTCCAGACCCTCTTTGCAACCCCAGACTCCTTCACCGAAACCCAAAAAAGAAAAAGTCGCTAAGACTTCTCGCAAAACCTCCCCGCCCAAAGCCACCTCCAGGGAAAAGAAACGTCCCGAAGCATTTTACTCCGTCCAGATTGCTTCTCTGAGGAGCGTGGAAGAGGCCCGCAAATATGTAAAATATTTGCAGGATAAGGGGTACGAGGCCTTTTTCCGAAAAGTGGTCTTACCTCAGAAGGGGACCTGGTATCGCATCTATGTGGGGCGTTTTAAAACCATTTCTGAAGCCCGAACCTTTGGTGAACAACTAAAAAAGAAAGAAAAATTAAAGGCCTTTTACATCCAGAAGTTAAAACTTGAAAAATGATCCGTAAGGCACAGATTCGGGATGCCCGGGATATTCACCGTCTGATAAGTCACTTTGCCAAAACCGGGCAGGTGATTCCCAGGCCCCTGGCCGAGATTTACGAAAACATCCGGGAATTTTTTGTCTTTGCCCCGGAGGGGAAAGATCTCATTGCCGGCGCCTGTGCCCTTCATATCTGCTGGGAAGACCTGGCAGAGATACGGTCTCTGGTGGTAAGCGAAGAGTATCAAGGCGAAGGAGTTGGAGCCCAGTTAGTCAAGGCCTGTCTCGAAGAGGCGGAAGAACTTGGCATTCCCAAAGTATTTGTCCTAACCAATTCCCCTTATTTTTTTCAAAAACTTGGGTTCGAACCCATCGAAAAAAACACCCTTCCTCACAAAGTTTGGGCTGATTGTGTAAAGTGCCCCAAATTTCCGGAATGTGACGAAGAAGCCCTGATAAAAAAAATCTTCCCTGAAGAAGAATTTTAGGCCAGAAGCTGCCAGCGCCCTTTAAAAAGGGCAAAAACCTCAGCCATAAAATAGACCCCCAAAAGTAACATCCAGGGCGCCAAAAAAGAAGGGAAAACAAGGGCCAGAAGGCCAGAAACCCCCAGGAGAAAGATCGCCAGTTGAGAGAAGGAAGCAGGCTTAATGAGCAAAAGGGCGGCTCTCAAAAAGAAAAGGACCAAAACGGCCGGAGGAAGAAGCCCCAGGAGACCTTTAAGCTTGGCCGAACCCAGAAGGGCCAAAAGGGGTAAGAGCACCTCCAGAAAGACTTCAAATCCTTCCCTCAACCGGAGAGAGTGAAAAGCTTTTTGGAGATAAGACGTGGCTGAAAGCCAGGTGATCAAGAAAAGGCCAAGCCCCAAGACAAAAGCTGCCTTTTCAGCCGGAAGATGCCCTACAAGAGGCAATACGAGGGCCATAATGCCCAGAAAAACGGCCTTTGAAAAAGGTAATTTGCTAAGAAAAATCCCGAGCCAGATAATCCCCGCCGCAAAGAGAAAAAAATAAAAGGCCCATTCCGGGAAGGCCCCTATGGCCACCAGAAGGGCAGCCCCCAACATTTGAATAGTGGTTTTGACCTTGGCCAACCATACTACCGGAAGATTGCCGGAAACCTTCGGGCGCAAAGAAGAGACCAGAAATTCTCTCAAAAGGATGACCCCCACAAGCCACAAAGGCAGAAAACCCAGGCGTGCCAGATAGAAATAAAGGGTGGAGACAAAGATTTTGTCTGCAATCGGATCCAGGAAAGCCCCTAAGCGGGTAACTCCCTGCCGTCTGGCAAGTTTACCATCAAAATAATCGGTAAGCCCCAGAAGAGACCCCATCCCCAGGGCTGCGAGTTTGGCCCCCGGGCCTCCGTAAAGAAGAAGACAGGGCAGTGGCAGGAGAATTATTCTCAAAAAAGTCAGGCGGTTGGCGGTAATTTTCATCTATTCCAGGGCTTTTAATTTTTCCCACTTTTCCTGGCATTCTCGACAACGAGCCGCCCAGGGCATAATTTCCAGACGTTTGATACGAAGCCATTTCCCGCAATCAATGCAACGGCCGTATTCTCCAAGCTCAATTCGTAAAAGGGCCTGATCTATCTCTTCAAGCTCCCGAATCTTGGGCTCAAGAAGCCCCAGGAGAGTCTCTTCTTTTATATCTGCCAGGGCCAAATCCTCTTCTTCTTTTACTGTCCGGATCAGATCCTGGTATTCCTCAGCCCCCTCTCTTTCAAGCGTTTCAATTACTTCCTGCCAGAGTTCTTTCTTTCTCTTAAGGAGGGCTTCTTTGAAATAAGCGATTTCATCCTCAGTAAGGGGTCTCCTCTCACTCATAATTCCTCCTAACGTTCCCAGTAAACCCGTACGAGCTTGTTGCCTTCAGACCACTTAAAGGTGAGATCTCCTTTGTAGGCACGATAAACAGCCCGCCCCAATCTCTGGGCCAGGTTTTCCGTAGTGGTCTCCACCACGGTCTGGCCATCTTCCTCGTAAATGGAAATGATCTGCTGTAAGGGATTGTTTTTACGGGCCCGTTCGTATTCGTTGTTGATTACCCGCATGATTTCTTCTTTGTGTTCTTCAAAAAAAGGCCCGGAAAGATAAAGATAACCCATGGGATATCGATCTACCGCCTTACGACACCCGGGGCAGAGAAATTTAGGCACCAGATCACTGTCTTTGAACTCCTGGTAGAATTCTTCGTCAAGAAGCCAGCGTTTATCGCGAAAGACGGCATGACACCGGGGGCATATCGCCTCTCCGCTGGGATATTTCTTGGGAAGATAAGGATCTTCGGTGGTTTGAAATTCCTGGGTCTCGGTAATCCATTTTTTTCCTTTCCGGCTCATAACGACCTCCTACTGAAGCTTTCTGCGTCGGCCAAAACGGCTTGCCAGACGGTTAAGAAGCTCTGCTATCGTTTCCGCGTAAAGAGGGCCTCCTTTTTCGATGGTTTCCTCCCGTCTGAATCCCGGCATAATAAGGAGCCTTTTGTTATGCCCTGCACAAAAGATAAGCAATTTTTCCGCTTCGGGAAGAGAGACTTCTTCGTCCAACTGGGCCTGAAAAATGAGGAGAGGTTTGCGCCATTTTTTTATGTTTGCGAGGATTTCAAAAGGATCTTTTTCGTAGTCAAGGCCTCTTTTGGCAAGCCAGGAAGGCCCATCGATAATGGGGCTGTCAAGGATAAGGGCTGAAATCTCGGAAGGGATTTTTACCGCCAGCTTAAGGGCCACTCCAGCCCCTAAAGAACGCCCAAGTAGAGAAACGGGGCCTTTTAAACCCTTGGCCGCCAGGGCCTCTCTAGTGACCTGAAAGGCCTGGAAGGCGTCTTCAAAGATACTTTCAAAAGAGACTTCCCCGCGTGTTTCATTCATGCCTCGATAACCGATGAGGGCCAGGGTCAGGTCCTCTCTGAGGAAATTTTTCCCCAGCTCATGGTAATGATCGAGAGTGTCTCCTTCTGCCGGGAAGAAAAAGACCATAGGGGCCTGGCTTGAGGCGGGAAAGATTCTCACCGGTAAACTCCCCCCGACCACTTCCACCACCAGATCTTCTGCTCCGGAAGGGGGAGGAGAAAGAGTTTTTCGGGGAATAAGAGCACTTAAATGGGTCTGTCTTTCCATTCTTCTTCCAGGCGGTCTATTTCTTCGTCTCGGCGTCTAATTTCTTCTTCCCAGGCCTTTTTCCGTTCGTAAAGGGCCACCT
>JALSPN010000271.1 GCA_026985945.1 Thermodesulfobacteriales bacterium | reverse complement strand
AACCGGGATTTTGTATATCAGGGAGATGAAAACTATCGGGGACTTTTTCGGTTTTGTGAGCTTACGCCATGGGTAGAAGCTCATCTCTGGGAGGTTCCCTGCTGGGTAGAGTGGTGTAAACAGGCCTTTTCTCCTGAGCCGCCAGAGGAGGTGCCTGGCCCCCATTGCTATGATCCTTATGAGTGTCCTTATCAGGAATTTTGTTTTCCCGAAGAGGAAACCGAATATCCCCTTTCTTGTTTGCCCCGCCTTACAGGCTGGCGCCTGGATGGGCTTTTGGAGCTTGGTGTAAAGGACGTGCGCGAGATCCCAGAGAATTACCCTCTTACGCCTATTCAGGAACTGGTTCACCAGACCATCATAAGCGGGCAAGAATACCGGTCTTCGGAACTAAAGGAGTATTTAAAAAACCTTCCCTATCCGCGTTTTTATCTGGACTTTGAGACTGTAAGGTTTGCCGTGCCCCTCTGGCGGGGCACAAGGCCCTATCAGCAGGTGCCTTTCCAGTGGTCGTGTCATGTGGAGTGGGGGCCGGAGCGAGTAGAACACATTGATTTCCTTGAAATTTCGGGTCGTGATCCGCGGGAGGGGTTTGTGAAGAGCCTTATCGAGCTTCTGGGAGACCAAGGGCCGATCATCGTTTACGGTTCTTTTGAAAGCGCGAGGTTACGGGAGCTGGCCGAGATCCTGCCGGCCTTCCGCGAACGGATTGAAGGCCTTATTGGCAGGCTGGTTGATCTTCATGGCCTACTCAGGCGGAGCTACTGCCATCCTGAGATGCGTGGTTCGTGGTCGCTTAAAAGTGTGCTCCCCGCAGTGGTGCCGGAGCTTTCGTATGACGATCTAGAAATTAAAGAGGGAGTGCGGAGGCCGTAGGTGCAGCTCTCATCCTGGGCGAGGTTTCTGAATCCGAACGCCCGCGCCTTATCGAAGCCCTCCGCCGCTACTGCGCCCTCGATACCGAGGCCATGAGGGAAATAGTTGAAAGATTGAGTAGATAAGGAGTTATAGCTATGAAAATAATTTGTAAGGATTGTTATGGCGAAGTAGAATATATGCTTGATGTTAAGCTTAAAAGTTTCGTGTATGTATGTTCAAAATGTGGCCAATGGTATAGGCCGGTTTCTATTCCTGGAGAACACGTAGTGATGGACTTAGAAACTGGAGAAATTCAAAATCTACCCGATGCTAGCCTTGATCGAGAGGACCTTGAAGAAATATTTGGAAAAGAATTCGTAGAGAAAGGAATTTTGAAAGATGAATGATAGGTTTCAATATATATTATCGGGATCACTTTCTATGTGACACTCAAACTTCATGATTCCAGGGCTTTAAAGGCTGAAAATGTCACCTCTTTTATGACCCCCATTAATATTACTGGGAACACAAAACAGATGACATTTTTGAACATTGTCATTACGAGTGAGGGAACCCCATGGATTGGGGGGAGTATAAGTCGTCTTTCGATGACACTTATTACCCGATAATAGGATTAGGGTTTTAGGGTCATTCCTGTTTTCCTTTTGCCCTCCATTTGTTAAATTAGAGCTTACTTTCTCATGGAGGGCTTGGAATGCGGCATTTAACCCGGATTTTCGATCTCACCACGGAGGAGGTCAAACATCTTCTCGAACGGGCCCTGCGTCTCAAAGAGGCTTTTAAATTTGGCAGACCAAGACGGACTCTAAAGGGAAAAGTCCTTGGGCTTCTCTTTGAAAAACCCTCCACCCGCACCAGGGTTTCCTTTGAGGCGGGGATGCAAAAACTGGGGGGTAGCACCATCTTTATGTCCCGAAATGATCTTCAGCTTTCCCGTGGTGAACCGCTAAAAGATACCGCCCGGGTGCTCTCTCGCTATGTAGATGCCCTGGTGGTGCGCACCTTTGGCCAGGAGGTGGTTCAAGAACTTGCACGCTGGGCAAGTATTCCGATAATAAACGGCCTTTCTGACAAACACCATCCCTGTCAGGGGCTTTCTGACGTAATGACAGTCATGGAAAAAAAGGGAGATCCCGGCAGGCTCAAAGTGGCCTGGGTGGGAGACGGCAACAATGTTGCCCATTCCTGGATTGAGATGGCAGCACGTCTCGGTTTTGAGCTGGTGCTGGCCTGCCCTGAAGGATATGATCCTGATCCGGAGATCCTTGCCGAAGCCCGTTCTACGGGGAAGGGGCATCTTGAAATCGTGCGGGATCCCAGGGAAGCCGTAAAAGGGGCCGACGTGATTAATACCGACGTATGGGCCAGCATGGGGCAGGAAGAAGAGGCCGAGAAGAGAAAACAGGTCTTTTTTCCGTATCAGGTAAATTCCGATCTCCTGCGATATGCCAAACCTGATGCCATCGTCCTTCATTGTTTGCCTGCCCATCGGGGTGAGGAAATCACCGAGGAAGTTTTGGAGGGGCCGCAGTCTGTGGTGTGGGATCAGGCCGAAAATAAAATGTGGCTTCACATGGCAGTGCTCGAATGGCTGATAGCAGGGTAAAATTTCCCTGATGGGGCAAATCAAGGCCTTAAGTTCTCAGAAGTTCCTCCCGCGTCTGATAGATCAGCTCCCGGAGGAGGAGCTTTTCTCACCGAAAACCACTTTTGTCTTCCCTACCAGGCGTGCAGGACTTTTCTTTCGCTATTATCTCTTCGAGAAACGTAAAAAAGCGGGTTTTCTCCCCCGGATTATAAGTTTTGCCGACCTTATTGACGAACTCTCAAGCGCCCTGCTCCCGAGACCAATTCTCCCCCGGGCAGACCAGGCCTGGCTCCTCTGGAAGATCGTGCGGGAAAGGCCGCCTTTCGCTCAGGTGGCGGAAAGCTTTGATCGCTTTTTCCCCTGGGGATTGCGCCTGGCAGAGGTCCTTGATCAGCTTGAAAGGGAGCTTGTGGAGGCCCGAAACGTTGTCTATCCTCCAGAAGAAGAGCTTCCAGAGGAAGCACGGCTTCTCCTGGAACATCTTGGGGAGATCCAGCAACTTTTCCGTGAAGAACTTGAAAAAAGGGCCCTTACCACTTCCGGCATCAGACTTCGGGTGCTTGCCAGGCAAAAAGAAAGGCTTTCTTTCCCGCGGGGCCCTTTGCATCTGGTGGGTTTTTTCATGCTCACCCGGGCCGAACAGGAACTCTTCAAGTACTGGCTCCAAAGGGGAGCTACCCTCTGGTGGCGCCTGGAGGGAAAAGAATTCCCCGAGGTTTACCAGAAGCTTGAAAAAATTCTGGGCCTTAAGGCCGAAAAACTCAACTCTGAATTCACAAGACCATCTTTTGAGTTTTTTGAGGCCCCGGATGTCCATCACGAACTTTCCAGGCTCCAGGAGCTCCTTCCCCAGGAGATACGGCGCCCGGATGAGACCCTTATTCTTCTTTGTGCGGCAGGCCACCTCATCCCCCTCCTCTACGAGCTGCCGGAAGAGATCCCGGTAAACGTTACCCTGGGCTATCCCCTATTCCGCACCCCTCTGGCCCAGCTCTTTTTACTCTTTGCAGAGGTAGTGGAAAGCCTGCACGGAGAAGAAATCTACATCCCTGCCTATTTGCGGCTCGTCAAGCACCCTTATCTTCGAGGGTTAACCTACCAGGGGGATACTGCAACTGTCTTCTTCCGTGAGCTTGAGAACCTTTTGCGCGATCACGGAAGCCCTTATCTTACCCTCTCTCAGATCGAAAATCTTCTTGAAGAGGGAGAAGTTAATTCTTCTCGGGCCCGGAAATTTCTCAAATGGTTCCATGACCGCATTCTTTCTCCCTGGCTCTCCATCAGGACCACGAGCGATCTGGCTTCTTGCCTGCGACGCCTGGTGAAAGAATGCACCAGAGGGCGGCTTGGAGAGGAAACAAACGAGGCTTTGCTTGAGAGGGCCTTCCTTTACGCCTTTGAAATGGAGGTGCTCCCGAGTCTTGAAAAGGTCTCCTTCGCGCAGGAACCCCTCTCCCCGCGGACCATCTTTAACTTTCTTAAAGAGCTCTTGCGGAACATAAGGGCCCCTTTTGAAGGGGAGCCTCTGGAGGGGCTCCAGGTCATGGGCCTCCTTGAGACCAGGCTCCTTTCTTTCAAACAGGTCTTCGTGCTGGATGCCAACGAAGGGTATCTACCTTCGGTGGAAGAGATAAACCCCCTTCTCCCCGAGGGGGTGAAGCCCCTTTTGGGGCTTCCTCCTCGGGAGAGGGAAGAGGTGATAGAGAGGCACCATTTCCTGGCCCTGGCTTACGGGGCGGAGAAGGTCTTTCTTTTTTACCAGAGTGCGGTAAGCGGGAAGGGAGAAAGTGTCGGGAAAAAGCTCAGAAGCCGCTACCTGGAACGCATCCTCTGGGAAGAAGAGAAGGCCTGTGGGCGACTTTTGCCAGAGAAGATCAACTTCGTGCCTTTAAACCTTAATCCTGGCGCCTTCAAACGGCGGGAGGCCATTGGCAAAGGGCAGGCGGAAAAAGAGGCGGTGCTGAAATTGCTCACCGAACGCGAGGGGGGTATTTCAGCCACCTTCCTGAATACCTATCTCGCCTGTCCGGCCAAGTTTTATTTTCACTACCTTCTGGGGCTCAAACCCGTCAGAGAGGTGGCGGAGTTTGACGCCGCGGAGCTTGGAAACGTGATTCATGCCTGTCTGGAAGAGTATTTCCGCCCCTATCTCAACCGGACCTATTGCCCCCCGCAGGACAACGACTCTTCTCGCCTCCTTGAGCTCTTTGACGAATTCTTCCGTCTCTCAAGCCTTTATCATCGCCTGGGGCCTGAGAGACGTTTTTTTGTGGAGGAGACCGCCCGTTTCA
Organism: Thermodesulfobacteriales bacterium; assembly: GCA_026985945.1. Taxonomy (GTDB): domain Bacteria; phylum Desulfobacterota; class Thermodesulfobacteria; order Thermodesulfobacteriales; family Thermodesulfatatoraceae; genus Thermodesulfatator. Next base: position 1,718 of record JALSPN010000271.1, on the reverse strand, counting down.
GACTGCGGCGTTATCTAGAATTTCTGAGCCGTTTTTATCCTCAGGGCTTTGAAATCCTCTCTTTGGAAAAGGACTATTACCGCCGCTTTCAGGATTTTCTTTTTACCGGAAGGATTGATCGCCTCGAAAAGCGGGGAGAGAGGATTTATGTGCTCGATTACAAAACGGGCCTTTTCCTCAAGACTTACAATAGCAGGCATCTGGAGGAAAAACTCTTTGGGTATGATCCACCGCGCCGTTTCGAGGCGGAAGATTTCTTTGATTTCCGGGAAAGACTCCCGGATATCCAACTTTTCCTGTACCTTTTTCTTACCGAAGAGAAAGGGGCTCAAAACGCCGCCTACCTTCAACTTTCCGCCGGAAGATTCAAAGACTTTGAAAAGCCCCTCTTTTACGAGAGGTATCTCGACCTGGAAAAGGCCGAAGAGTTCATGACCCTTCGCTTCCCGCGGCTGCTTGAGTATCTCCTGCGACACATGGTGGAGGCAGAGGCCTTCTATGCCACTCCAGAAGAAAAACTCTGTTCTTTTTGCGATTTCCGCCTGGCTTGCGAGTGTGCCAAAAGCTAACGATCCCCTTGAAAGTTGTCTATAAGCCTGCCGGCAATTTCCACTACAAACGAGGCCTCTTCTATAGCTTTCTGGGCTTCCTCGAGGGTGTATTCCTCGGTGGGGATGAAATCGATATCTCCATAAAAGGAGAGCTCCCGCTCCTTACGCAGCCATTTTGAGATTTGGGCCAATTTGGGAAGTTCTTTTCGGATCTCTTCCGGGAAAAGGGCAGCGTTTTCTAATAAGACTTTTCCAACATCATGCCATTTAGGAGGATCAACGCCTACCTGACGGAGCATGGCCTTCTGGGCCAGTTCGACTAGTTCCTGAGCCTCCCGGATTACATCAGAATAGTCTTCTTCCTCAAGGAGAATAGGGAGGATTTTCAGCCGTTTCCGGGATTTGAAAAGATAGCTGCGGGCCAGGGTGATATTGGTCATAATTCAATGATATCTCCGGGCCGATAATCCGGCTTTAGAACCCAATACCATCCGCCACCTAATCTTTTCTTCACAGCCCCTAAGGCCTTGAGGCGTTCTTTGAGTTTTGCCAGGTAATTCTTAAGAAAATCTCCCTCATCATAAAGGATGAGAACCTCTTCTGTCATATCCAGGAAGACCGGACTTCCGTAAGTTACTTCTTCTGGGGTTTTGATGAGAGGCGATAGTTCGGGGCAAAGCGAAATTCCGCATTCTTTTAGCTTTTTCTCCCACGGGGTTTCTACGTGAGAGATAAATTCTTTTATGCGTTTTACCCGTCCCCTGGGGAGATGGTGGGCCACGATGAGAAAATCGATATCGGAATCCGGCCGGAAGGTCCCTCTTGCCACCGAGCCAAAAATAGCGAGCGAAACCAGCTTGTCACCGTAGTATTTTTTGACTTGCTTTTCCAGGAGCTTGATGGCTTTTTCAAAATCTTTTCGGTATCCCATATCTTTAATTTCCGACAAATCAATGAAATTGCAAGAAAAATTTGACTTCTTCAAAAATTTTAGCAAAATGATCCTGTGTCTGACATTTTAGCCACCATCCTGGAAGAGAAAAAAAGGGAGATTGCACTTCGTAAAAAGCGGGGGCTCTTTTTCAGGCCCTGGTGGGATGCTCCGCGTCGTTCCCTCAAAAAGGCCCTTGAAAGGCCGGGCTTTAATATCATTGCCGAGGTCAAAAG
>JALSPN010000270.1 GCA_026985945.1 Thermodesulfobacteriales bacterium | reverse complement strand
CAAAATTACGCCTATTTTGAACTCGGGATAGACGAACCCCCACCGGCGGATTCCTTTCTACACTATTTACGCGCACAGGGGGTGTGGGTGCCGCAATACCAGGCAAGCAGCGGGCGCCAGGAAAGCGCCGACTGGTATGACACTCCCCCTGCGATTACGACAAACGAGGATGCCGAGCTCAATTTCGTCTTTTACGACGCCGAAGGCCGTGAGACCGGGCACACCTCGCTTTCCGTGGCAAACGGAACGACATTAAAAGACCTTGCAAGCCTTATTGATGCTCTTCCGGAGCTGCACGCCGGTTTCACCGAGGGTGATCATGGAAAGCTTTTCATCACCCTTGCCGGCGCCCCTGAAGGCTCTGTGTCTTTTAAAATGACCGTTTCTGGCGGTGATGGCAACGGTGTGCTTGATCTCTCTTCAGGGGGATCGCTGGAACTTTTTTCGATTCCGGAGAAACAGATCTTCTCCGGCCTTGAGCCCCTCGTGAAACCCACCCAGTATGTAGCAGAGATCGGAGAAGCAAATTCCTCAAACCTTGAATTTTCAGGCCTTGTAAACATTCGGTTTTTCGACGACGCCGGAAACGAAATCTCTTCCCTTTCTTTTGCAAGCGACACTACCTACTCTGGAGCCGAGCTGGTTACGGATACCAATGGGAATGGATACAAAGATCTTGAAGACCTGGTAAAAAAACTTGATAGCCGGCCTGAACTAAAGGCCTATCTTGATAACGGAAGGCTCTTTATCTCACTCGGAAGCGGTGCCCCTGCTAACGCCGCCTATTTTGTTATCGAAGGCAATAGTCCTTCGCGCCCCTGGGGCTCACTGCGCTTTGTAAATAACCAGGGAACTACGAATTCCTCTGATGACGAATACTTTGATCTTAGCTTCCAGATGGGGGCCCTTGAGAACTGGCTTTTCGATGGCGCCGGAAACCCTATCGATACCGATCCTGCAAACGAAGTCGTGGATCCCTTCCGCATCGAGCTTGAGACCGGAGCCGGGGCTATCCAGATCGTAAAGAAGTATAACGCTGAAGAAAACGCCCGCTTCGGGCTTTCCGCGCATCTTGACGACCAGGGAAGGCTTGTCGTCGGGACATCCGGTCTTTACGACACGCGGAGCTTTGTGGTGATCGATGCCTTCCGTAAGAATGCCTTTAACACTACAGATGTAAAAGCAAATAAGTTCGACGCTCAAAGCAATTTATGGTACCTAAGAACCGATGAATCCGTTGATAAAAATGCTTCATTTGAAGCTCAAAACATAGCTATCGATTATTTAAAACCAGATAGTACAATCTTCCACACGGAAACTATCTCACTTACCACGGGGGACACCCTGGAAAATTTCTTAAACGCTCTAAACACTCTTGATGCAGATGGTGATGGTATTTTCGATTTTTTAGCCACAATTGACGATTCTGGCCGTTTGTCTATAAGAGTAAATGACCCGGATCAGGACAATGATGGAAAAGCCGACTGGGGCTCTTTCAAGCTCAGCACTAACCTTACTACTGAAGAAGGAAATCTCATAACTTACCTTGCAAGAAAGATTTTTGCCCCCAAAAACGCCGGACTCACACAAAAGCTTCAAGGCCTATCTCCTCAGCCCGGAGATAACCGCAACGCCTTAAGGCTTGCGGCCCTTTCAGATGATCACCGCGAAAGACTTGGCCAGGCCTCGGTGGCAGACTTCTACACCGCCCTGGTAGGTGAGGTGGGAATTGCGGCCAAAACCGTCAAAAACTCCAAAAGTTTCATGGAAGACCTTATCAATCAGATCCAGATCATGCGTGATAGTATTTCAGGAGTTTCTCTTGACGAAGAAATGGCTAATCTCATCAAGTATCAGCAGGCCTTTGCCGCTTCAGCCAAGATTTTAACGGTGGCCGACGAAATGCTCGATACCTTAATACAGGCGAAGAGATAGCGGGAGGGTTAAATGCCCATCCGGATTGGTCTAAAAACTCAATATGATCGCATGCTTTATAATCTCAATCGGCTCACAAATGATATTCAGAAACTCCAAACGCAGATTGCTTCGGGCACAAAAATTGAGAAACCGTCAGACGACCCGGTGGCCCTGGTGCGCACCATGGGCTATCGGAAATCCCTTGAAGACATAGAGCGTTACCGTGTTTCTATAAGGGAGGGTAAGTCCTTTTTGAGGACCATGGAGGGAGCTTATGACGGTCTTGAAAATATTGTAATAAGGGCCAAACAGCTTGCCCTTCAGGCCAGAAATGATGATTTAACCCCGGAAAACCGGCAGGCTATTGCCCGGGAGGTGGAAAACCTCCTTAAAGAAGCCCTGGCCCTGGCCAACACCAGGCATGGTAATCGTTATGTCTTCGGCGGGAACAAACCCGTTGGTTACGATGAGACCCATCCACCCTTTGAACTGGTAAAAAAGGCCCTGCCAGGTGGTGAGGTAAAAGAAAGGGTTATTTATCGGGGTGGTGAAGAGGATACCTACTATGGCTATTCTCCAGAGGGCAAGATCCTTATCGGGCGTAACGGAAACGAGGCCCTCATGGCCTCTGGTCTTTTTGAAACCTTGATAGGTCTCAAAAATACTCTAGAGGCCAACAATGTTTCTGATCCTCAGCGAGAACTTGAAGAACTTGGAACACATATCGATCGTCTGGAAAAAGTCATGGATCACCTGCTAAACGAACGCGCGGCCCTGGGAGCCCGCATGGATCACCTGGAACTTAAAGAAAATCTTTATCAGGATCTTCACGACACCATCAAAGAAAATTTAAGTGCAACCCAGGATGCGGACCTTCTGGAAGTGGCCACGCGCTTAAAGGCCAAAGAGACGGCTTATCAGGCGGCACTTGCGGCCTCAGCCAAGGTAATGCAGCTGAGTCTGGTCAATTACCTGAGTTAGGAGGAAACTTGTTAGTCCTCACGCGTAAAGTCGGGGAATCAATCGCCATTGGGGAGGAAATAAAGATCGTGATCCTTGAGGTCAGGGGCAAACAGGTAAAACTCGGCATCGAAGCTCCCTCTCATGTTCCCGTGCATCGTATGGAGGTTTATCAAAAGATCTTTGAAGAAAACCTGCGCGCCGCTACCGTTGATCTTTCTTTAGCCAATTTTTTAGACCCTGAAAGGGAGGAAAGAATTGAAGATTAATACCACCAGATTCGGAGAAATCGAAATCGAAGAAGACAAAATAATATTTTTCCCGAGCGGAATACTCGGCTTCCCGCAGGCCAGGCGTTATGTGCTTATCCCTCACCGGGAAGATTCACCCTTCTGCTGGCTTCAGGCCGTAGATGTCCCGGAGCTTGCTTTCGTAGTGATAGACACGAGCATGTTCTTCCCGGATTATAAACCCGAGATTCCCCGTGAAGCTAGAGAAGAGATCCATCTCCGGGAAGGAGACGAGGTCTCTTTCCTGGCCATCGTTACCATTCCTAAAGAAAATCCTGCAAATGTAACGGCCAATCTTTTGGGCCCCATAGTGGTTAACATTCCTCGCCGACTGGCCAAACAGGTGGTGCTTGATGCCCGCAAATATCCTTTAAGGGCTCCTCTTACCGCCGCCCCCAAGAATCCGACTCAGGAAAAAGTGATAAACCGGGAAATTTCAAGTAATGAGGGATCTCTTCGATAAGTTATTAATGGGAGCACTAAACAACCAACATCATTAAAAAGGATCCGTTCCCATTTTTCGGAACGAAAAATAGGAACGGATCCCATAAAAATGCTCCCAGTAAAAAGTAGATTAAGGGGCAAAATATGGCAGAAATTTTTGGAAAAATAAATGTCCTTGGTCTCGGCTCCGGGCTTGATCTCCAGGGGCTGCTTGACCAATTGCGCGAGATAGAAGAAGCACCGGTCAAGCGCCTAGAAGATAAAAAAGACGTTTACGAGACCCGTCTCACCGAATTTGACTGGCTTAACACCCAGATCCTTTCCTTGAAATCAAAGGCGCTCGATCTCTCTCTGGAAAGTAATTATCTCACCCGTCAGGTAAAAGTTTCTGGAGATGCGGTTTCGGCAAGGGCAGAAGTCGGTGCCCTTACAGGCACTTATAACGTAGAGGTAAGCCAGCTTGCTCGCAAAAGTCTTTGGGAATCGCAGGGCTTCGCTTCTAAAGATGCCTCGGTAGCTGCAAATGACGACGTGTTGCAGATCGCCGTGGGGGAGAAGGAATTTTCAGTGCTGGTTCCTGCCGGCACAACCCTTGAAGGCCTTGCCAATCTTATCAATGAAGCCGAAGACAACCCGGGAGTAGAGGCCTCCGTGGTTGACACCGGCTCTGCCGCAGATCCTTACAAACTTATCTTAAAGGCCAAAGATACTGGAGAGAACTATCGTCTCGTAGTCACTCAAGAACTTTCCTCCTTAAGCTTTGAGGAAATCACTGGGACGCCCAATATCTGGCGCAGCGCAAACTATGCCAACCCCGAAGACGTAGTAAATAACACCGGCAATCCCATTACCCTTACCATCAGGGCCGGAGAAAAGGACATAACGATAGAGGTGCCAGATGGAACCACCCTTTCGGGACTCAAAGATTTAATCAATAACGCGGCGGAAAACTCCTCTCTCAGGGCCTATCTTCGTCGGGATTCAGCCGGCAACTACTTTATCGACCTGCGTTCCCCAGAATCTCTCTCAGTATCTCAGAGCCCTGCAAGCCCCGCTCTTTTTCCGCAGGAAACAGAAAATGCCGGTGAAAGCCTAAATGCCTTTTTCAAAATTGACGACATCTCCTATCAGCGTGGCAGCAACCAGGTCTCCGATATTGTGCCAGGAGTGGTGTTTTCCCTCAAGAGTGCAGGAAATGCTACGGTAAAAGTTTCTTCCTCCCTTGAGAAAGTCAAATCTAACTTTTCTTCTCTGGTAAAAGAGATAAACGACTTCTTTGGCAAACTTCGAGAAAAGATGGCTGTTGATATCGAAGAGGGAATAGAAGGCCCCCTTTATCGTAGTACTGCTGCTGAAAAATTGATAAGAGATCTGAGAGACATTTTTTCAAAAACCACTTCTTCCAATAAACACCTCAGGAGCCTCTTTGACCTGGGAGTCGATTTTAATCGGGACGGTTCTATTACTCTCAATGAAAAAAAACTTGAGGAAGCTTTTAGTAAATATCCAGAAGAGGTCAAAAAACTCCTTTTAGGAGATGAAGAAAACGGTATCAAAGGCTTTGGTGAAAGTTTAAACGACGTTCTTCAGAATTATTTAGGCCCTTCCGGGCTTATCGCCTTGGAACAAAACACCACCAAGCGTCAGATAGAACTTATCGAAAAGAATATTACTCTCGCCAAAGAACGGGTAGAACAAAATATGGCTATCCTTCAGAGACAATTCATGGCCCTGGATAACTATCTCCAACAGTTAAATGATCTTTCGACATATTTGGAAGTCCAATTCAAGAGCATATCGGGACTCACCGATAAGAAATAGAAACGGCATTCAGGGAAGAATGCCCAAGTAAACAAGGAGGTTGAAAATGTATGGAAATGCTCTAAATACTTATCGACGCAACTCGGTTACTACCATTGATGACCCCAAAAAAGTGGTAAAGCTTCTTTTTGAAGCAGCAATTAAAGAACTTAATTTCATCAAAAATCATTACAATGAACCATTAATTCGAGGCAAACATATTGGCAAAGCTATTGCTATTATTGGAGAACTTCAGGCCGGAGTTAATTTAGAGGCTGGAGGAGAAGCTGCTGAGTTTCTTTACGGACTTTATGGTGCTATGATCAGAGAGCTTTCTAGGTTAAATGGTCATCAAAAAGGGATTGAAACGGTAGAGCGCAGCATTCGTTATCTTCAGGAACTCAAAAAAATTTGGGTTGAACAGGTGTTGAACCAACCACAAGAGAAAGCAATCAGCCAAGAGGAAACTCAAAAATGAGAGATGTAATCTCGAGACTGCGGGAGTTTGCAAAGAGGCAGGAAAAAGAACTCCTCCTCTTTGAGACTCTCGCAGCTTACCCCAAAATATCAGCAGAGGCCCTGGAAGAAGTTATCTTAAGAGGAACTTACGAAAGAAAAAAGTTGACCTCTTACCTAGCATCAAAAAAGATCTATTATGAAGGACTTGAAATCATGGAAATAGAAGAAATTCAAGACCTTTTGCAAAAGGTTATATTAAGAGAGAAAGAGATCAAATTATTGACAAGTAGGCTACATAAAGTACTCAAAACACGTCTTAAAAATTTAAACCAGAGCCAAAAAGCCCTCAAAGCCTATGAAAAAATGGCCTAATTTTTCCACTTAAGCTAGAATCTGGGTTTAAGTTCAAGCGCCCTCGGCACTAATTCCCCCGAGTCTTAGTACTGGACACCTTTTATAGATTCGCAATAAATTCGTAATTATTAATCCGAGCATTAAATAGTCGACATTAATCCAAGGCATATCTGACTGCCAGGGCGCGGAAGTAACCCTTCACTATCTCCGGCTGCCTCTGCATACTCATCAAATAGCTCCTCACGTTGCCCATCAATTCTTCTTTCGTCCGGGACTTCCTCCTTCCCACGGCGTTTGTCTTCACATCTTGATTCAAATATT
>JALSPN010000269.1 GCA_026985945.1 Thermodesulfobacteriales bacterium | reverse complement strand
CCATCCTGATCATTGTCATTCTGGCCGCTATCATTACCCCCACGCCAGACGCCTTCAATCTGGCCCTCATGGCGGTCCCCCTCTACCTCCTCTTTGAAGTAGGGCTTTTCTGTAGCCGGCTAGCTGCCAGATAGGCCTGTTACAGCTTCTTAACATTTTTCTGCCCCCTGCCGAAAAATAAGAAAAAAATGCAAGGAGGAGGCTTATGAAAAGGTTCAATTTGGGGAGGGGCTTTCAAATCTTTGTTTTGCTAATTTTTCTGGCTGCTCTGGCCTATGCGGGGGTTTGTGAGTCTATTTCTAAGGATAAGGCCGAGGAGATTGCACGCTACATTGCCGATGTCATCGTGGCCGGGCGTGGCATTGTGGCCGAACACCAAGATCTCATTAACGATCCCAATAAGGCAGACAAGGGCTTTACCCCGGAATACGTGGAGCAGCTGATTCGCAAAAGGTTCAAAGAAATGACCGGAAAAGATATTTCCGAGCTTGATCCTGAGGCCCGCGAGGTGGTGGAGCAGGTGATAGCCGCGGCCAAGATGAGTGTCCGAATGAATCAGAAGCGCATCAATCAGCCCGGCAAGGGTTTTAAAGGCTATATTCCCGCGGTCTTTGGGCGTGAGACCGGCCAGATACTCAAGGCCCGCTGTAACATTCAGATCAAACAGACCACCTTCAAGTATCGTAACGCCTACAACCAGCCTGATCCTTTTGAGCAAAAGATCCTCAAAAAGTTTGAGGATCCGAACTGGCCCAAAGGCAAGGGATACGGAGAGTTCGTAAACGGTAAGTATCGATATCTGCGTCCCATCTACATCAAGAAGGCCTGTCTTAAGTGTCACGGAGAACCCAAAGGAGCGCGTGATATCGCCGGCAAAATCAAAGAAGGCTACAAAGAAGGCGACCTGCGAGGTGCCATCAGCGTAAGCTTCCCGGTAAAGTAGGAGGCAGACCATGTGGGAGAAGCTTTCTTTGCGTTCCAGGCTGATCTTACCGGTGGTGTTTTTACTCGTCCTTTCCACTTTTCTTACCACCTTAGGCCTTTACCGCTTTACCAGAGAACGGGGAAAGAGAGAAATCAGGGAAGAACTTGCAACCGTTCAAAAAAGGCTTGAAAGAGAGAAGAAGGCCGCGCTTGCCATCGGAGGCCTTATTTTGCAAAATCTTGCCAGCAACACGGATCTTCAGTTTGGTCTGGCCCTGCAGGACGCAAGCATCCTGGCCAAACTGGCGGCACCCTTTTTGAAAAGCCTCAAGGACCAGGAGCTCCTTAAGGCCGAGATGGTCTTTCTGGATACTTCTGGAAGGGCTTTCTACGCCACCAGAAAGGATTTTCAGGAAGTCAAACTCAGGATTAAAGGCCTTAAAGAGCTTCAGCAGGAAGGTCTTTCGGTGATAGGTGGCAGGCCCTTCTTCAGGGTGGTTCGCCGGGTGGATTACAACGGCGAGCCGGCGGGGTTTATTGCCCTTTTGATCGCTCCCGAAGGCATATTTGAAAAGGTAAAGCATTCGTCCCGTTTCGTAGATCTTGCCTGGGTAATTCAGGAGGGTGGCACCTATCGAATCGGAGGGGCCACCAATCCGGAAGTTTTTAAGCCCCTCGGCTCCGAGCTTCCTTTTTCGGCCTCTTCTTTTGAAAAGAACGGATACCTCTTCCGCCTTTATCCCCTGGGGGAGCAGGCGGCCTTTCTTCTGGCCTACGACCAGAGGCCTCAGATTGCCGCCTTAAATGCCGCCATTTTGCGGCTCATTGTGACCTCGGGGGCAGTTTCTCTGTTTACCATTTTCGTCCTCGTGTTCCTGATCTCCCGCATCTCCAAAGAGCTGCTTGCGGTGGTGGAAGGCATCACGGTGCTAAGCCAGGACCTTGACCTTACCAGAGAACTTAAGACGAGCGACCGAAAAGAGATCGGCCGTCTGGCGGAGGCGTTCAATTCTTTCCTTTCCAGAGTGCGAGAATTGATCGCCAGAAGCAAGGAAGAGGCGGTTTCCATCAAGGAAACTTCTCGCGACCTGGAAGAAACGGAAAATCTCCTCCACGAGAGGGCCTCTCACCTGGAAGAAAAGGCCCAGGTGGCTTCTGAAGTCAGTAAAGGGCTTTTTGAAGGGGCTCAGGAAGTGCATCGCATGGTGGAAGAGATGGAAAAGGCCATCACCGAGATTTCTTCTCATACTACCAGGGCCGCCGAGATTTCCCATCACGCCCGCGAAAGAGTGGCTTCCGTGCACGCTATTGTAAATGACCTTGGTAACGCCTCAAGAGAGATCGGGGAAGTGCTGAACTTTATCGGCAAGATTGCCGAGCAGACCAATCTGCTGGCTTTAAACGCCACCATTGAGGCCGCCCGGGCCGGAGAGGCCGGAAAAGGCTTTGCCGTGGTGGCGGGAGAGGTAAAAGAACTTGCCCGCCAGACGGCTCAGGCCACGGAAGATATTGCCAGAAAGGTCCAGGGCATTCAGGAGGCGGTGGACAAGGTGGTGGCCTCCATGAATGAGACGGCCTCGGTAATCGGAGAAATAAACGATGTCTCAAGCACCATTGCCGCTGCGGTAGAGGAGCAGACCATTACCGTTTCCGGAATCCGGGAGAATATGTCTCAGGTGGCAGAAGGCTCGAAGGAAATCACCAGGATGGTTCCAGAGCTTGAGCAAACGGCCCGCACCGTGGGAGAAATCGTCTCCAAATTGCGGGAAGACAGTTCTCGTTTGAAGACCTGTGCTTCAAAGATTGAAGAGCTGGTCTCCCGCTTTCGCACCCATTAAACGATCTTGAAGGTGCCGGCCCGTCTTTCGTCGCCGGCACCTTCAAAGTGATCGTCAACCAGGTGCACCCCTCCGAAATAAAGATCCTTAACCGGCCAGATATTTACCGGATAGGGAAAATCGCAAAAGGCCTCCTGCGGGATTCCGGGTTCAGCCTGCAGAACACTCCCGTCAAAGTGAAGCCTCGGGGCGGAAACCGCCTTTTCAGCCGGCAGGGCAAAGTAGGCCAGGGCTGAGAGGACCTCAAAGATCGCCGATCGGATCCTTTTACTCCCTCCACTGCCCAGAGCAACTTTGCGCTCCCGAATAAAGGCCACCGAGGGAGCCATCATGGAAGAAATACGCTTGCCGGGGGGATCAGCAAAAAAGCCCCGCGGATGGAGATCGTCTTCTCCCATAATATTGTTCAAAATGATCCCGGTCCCGGGGACTACAAAACCCGAGGCCTCACCAAAGGTCATGGTAAGAGAAGCGAGGTTTCCTTCCGCATCAGCCGTGCTGATATGGGTTGTCCCCCGGGCAGAAAGGCCTAAAAGCTCAAGGGCCCGGAAAGGGTCTTCCTGCACGATCCTCTCTCGCAATTCGTGAACTTCTACCAGGGTAAGGGCCAGGGCCTTTACATGTTCGGGAGAAAGAAAAGGGGCCTTTTTAAAGTGTTTGTCAAAGAGTTTTAGAGAGAGACATACCATGGGGCCCCCGAAGGAAGGGGGAGGATTGGTAAAGAGTATTCCTTTTGAGAATTCGTATTTTAAGGGGGCCCGGCGATAAACTTTGTAGCTGGCAAGGTCTTCTCTCGTCAGAAGGCCGCCGGAGTTTTTCATAGTTTCTGCCAGTTTGCGGGCGGTTTCTCCCTGATAAAAATCTTCGATACTTTCCGGGATGGCCTCGAGAAAAGCGGCAAGTTCCGGATTGCGAAGCAGGTCTCCCTCTTGAGGAGGGCCTTCAGGGCAAAAGATGGCCGCAGTCTCCGGGCGGGAGGAAAAAATGGGATAAAGGAGCTTGAAACAATAGGCCTGGAAGGCGTCAATCTTGAAGCCTTCTCTGGCAAAACGGACGGCTGGCGCCACCACTTCTTTTAAGGGGAGTTGTCCCTGTTCCTCATGTAGCAAGAGGAGGCCCTTTAAGGTGCCGGGGACGGCTACCGAGGCCAGCCCCACGTAAAAGTCCTGAGAGGAGCCTGGGAATTTCACGGTTATCGTGCGAAAGTCAAGTTCCTGAGGCTTTGAGGCAAGCCCTTTCCCCGGGGTATCCACGAAAAAATCGTAAACCAGAGGGGTTCCTCCGGCAGGGAAGATGGTTGCAAAACCACCCCCTCCCAGGCTGGTGAGGGCCGTTTCACAGACACCGGCAGCAAAGGCTGCGGCACAAATGGCATCAAAGGCGTTTCCCCCGGCTTCAAATATTTCGCACGCCGCCTGGGCGGTATATTTGTTTCCGCAGGCGATTGCTCCCCGCTTCACGACCAGAAGCCCTCCTTAACGGCCTTGATGATCTGGCGAAAGGTAGCGCCCTTTTCAAAAAGCGCAAGCATACGAAAGGAAACCGGACTTTCTTTGAGAAGGCGCAAAAGACCAGGTAAATAATTTTTGGTTCCAAGTCTCCTGGAAAGAGATTCTAGCTGGGTCATGAGAGTGGAGGTGGCTTCTATGAAGTTCCTTTTCCTGAAACTTTCAGGATCTACGAAAGAGCCACGGATTCCGTGACGGGCAGCCTGCCACTTCCCGTAGGAAATTATTTCGTAGGGGATACCGGGAAGAGGCTTTCTTTCTGCCAGAAAACAGGCCAGAGTCTGGACCAGGGCCACCAGGCCTAAAAGATCGCCAAAGCGCCCCGGCACATCACAGATTCTTACCTCTACCGTGCCGAATTCAGGTTTTAAACGAATATCCCACCAGAGATCCCGAAGGGAAAAAATAATTTCAAACTCAAGAAGAGTCTTTACCAGGGTTTCAAATTCTTCCCAGGAAGAAAAGGCCCTTGGAAGCCCGGCCAGCGGCAGGACCTCAAAAAGTTTGGTGCGATAAGAATGAAAGCCGGTCTTTTCTCCTTCGTAGAAGGGAGAAGAGGTGCTGAGGGCAAGAAAAAGAGGCAAAAATGGCCTCAGAGCGTTATAGACTTTGAGGGCCGTTTCCCGGTCAGGCATTCCCACGTGTATGTGAAGCCCCTGAGCGATAAAGCGCCGGCCTACCAGTTGAAGTTCCTGAAAGATCTTTTGATAACGGGCCTTTTCCCAGATTTTTTGTTCCCTGGCCCGGGCAAAAGGATGAAGGCTTAAAGGCAGGACGAAGGCTCCTTCTTCGGCGGCAGTCTCCTCAAGCCTTTTTAGGCCTTGCGAGAGAAATTCCTCCACCGCCGCGAGGTTTTCACAAACAGGGGTTACAAGCTCTATCATGGATTGATAGGCCTCAGGCTTTATGAAAGGGCGCCATTCAGGAGGAGTTTTTTCAAAGAGTTTCGGCCCCAGAGGCAGAAGTTCAAAGGAAGAGCCCGAAAGGATCTGTAATTCGAGCTCAACCCCGAGCGTAAAGGCTTTGCTGCTTTTAAAGCCCAAAGTCTTTATTTTTTGACCCCGCTCAAGTATTTCAGGGAAACCCTGGCTACTTCGGCCAGAAACCGAGCTCCAATGGAGAGAACCCGCTCATCAAAGTCAAATTTTGGACTATGGGCAGGGATATTTTCAAGCCCCTTTTTGACGGCCCCAAATCTTACAAAACACCCCGGGACTTTTTGGAGGTAGAAGGCAAAATCTTCCCCTCCGAGACTCGGGTGCGGCTGCGTTACGAGGCCTTCTTTCCCCACCACTTTGAGAGCGGCTTCTTTGGCCAGCTTTGCAGCAAACGGATGATTGATTACGGGAGGGTAGCCCTCCCTGATTTCAAGTTCTATTTCAGCCCGGTGGGCCTCTGCCATCGCAAGGCTTATGCGATTTAAGCTTTCCATGATACGCTTTCGCGTTTCAGCATCCGTGCTGCGGATGGTGCCTTCCAGCAGGGCCTGTTCGGCGATGACATTGTGGGCATTTCCCGCCTGAAATTTTCCCACCGTGATGACGCAGGGGTGGGCCGGATTAATCTCACGGGAAATGATGGTCTGGATGTTCATGACCAGGAGCGAGCCTATTACCACCGCATCTACCGCCTCATGAGGCCAGGCCGCATGCCCTCCTTTACCTTTGATCCTGATGGTGAAACTGTCCGTATAAGCGCAGATAAGTCCCTCATTGACGGCGATCTCCCCCACCCTGAAGTGGCGATCAATGTGGCCTCCGAAGATGAAGGAGACCCCTTCAAGCGCCCCTTCCTTTATCATGGCCAGGGCCCCGGCCCCTTTTTCCTCAGCGGGCTGAAAAAGAAAACGGACTCTTCCCGGAGGAGGGGAATCTTTCAGGAGGGCCGCTGCTCCAAGAAGGATGGCCACATGACCATCGTGACCACAGGCGTGCATCACCCCCGGGATTTGCGAAGCAAAAGGAAGCCCTGTTTCTTCCTGAAGGGGCAGGGCATCCATGTCCGCCCTCAGGGCCACACATGGGCCTTCTTCTGCCCCTTTTATTTCGGCGATCACCCCTGTGCGGGCCACACCCTCACGAAAAGATATTCCCAGCTTCTTGAGTTCTTCCGTAATGAGGCGGGCGGTTTGTTCTTCCTGATAAGCAAGCTCGGGGTGGGCATGAAGACGCCTCCGTATGGAAACCAGCCATTTAAAGAAGGACTCTTCTGAAAACATAATTCTTACACTAACATAATACCATATTTTTCGGTTAATTCCCTAAGTTCCCCCTAAGTTCCGGATAAGAGATGAGAAAGGGGCACCTCTCTTTTATATTTCAAAGGAAACATAAAAATCACATCTTCACCCAGGAGGTGCCCCATGGACAATATATCAAAAATCCTAA
>JALSPN010000268.1 GCA_026985945.1 Thermodesulfobacteriales bacterium | reverse complement strand
CCGGTATTGAGGACCAGATAACCAAACTCGTTAGCAAGGGCCATGAGGATATTTCCCCGCAGGCGGGCCTGGAGATTTTCTTGCGTAAGCCCTTTGGGATCTTTTTGAAGGGCCCGTGAAAGCTCGTGTCGAAGGGTCAAAAAGGTCTCAGAAATAGGAACAGTCAAGGTTTTGAGACCGAGGTTTTGAGCAAGGCGTTCGGCATCTTCGATACTTTCTCGGCTGGTGTAAGGAGAGGGCATCAGGACTCCCAAAACATTTTCTGCCCCCAGGGCCAGGCAAGCGATGGCAGCAGTCACAGAGGAATCTATCCCCCCCGAAAGCCCTACCAAAGCCCCAGAAAAGCCCGTTTTGCGAAAATAATCTCTTACCCCCAGCACAAGAGCCTTAAGAAGACTCTCTTCCCGGCGAGAGGAAACCTGCTGGATGACCTCATCCCTCCGTTTGAGATCCCAGAGGAGCAAAGTTTCCTCAAAGTCACTTGCTTCTCCCACCACCTCCCCTTCGGGGCTGCAGATGAGACTGTGGCCATCGAAGATGAGATGGTCGTTGGCCCCCACCTGGTTGCAGTAGAAAATAAAGGCTTTTGCCTTCTTAGCCTGCTTTGTTAGAAGCTCTTTGCGCAGGTCCCCCTTCCCTACGTGAAAAGGACTTGCGGAAATATTGATAATAACGTGGACTTTTTTCCGGGCCAGGGCTTCTATCGGATCAAAACGATACCGGTAGGGGATAAAACCCCTGAGATTCCAGATGTCTTCGCAAATGGTCAGCCCAAAAAGGTATCCTTCAAGAGTAAAGGTTGAGGTGCGGGCAGGAGCTTCAAAATAGCGTGGTTCGTCATACACATCGTAAGAGGGCAGGAGGTTCTTGGCGTAGGAGGCCACTTCCTCTCCTTCTTTAAGACAGACGGCCACGTTTAGAAGGGGTAGAGGCGTTTCAATTTTTTGCCGGCGGGCCAGGCCCAAAACCACGGCAGGGCCCTGAAGTTTCTTTTTGAGTTCTCTGAAAACAGCTTCCATTTCTTCTAGAAAATCCCGGCGAAGTAGCAGATCCCGTGGCGGATAACCGCAAAGGGTAAGTTCGGGGAAGATGACAAGCTCAGCCCCCTGGCTTTGGGCTTCTTCTACGAAGGCCTTTATTTTTTCGGCGTTGCCTTCAAGATCACCGATGGTGGGATTGATCTGGGCGAGGGCTATTTTCATAGCCTCTAAACCTACGAAGAAGATGGGGGGGCGTCAACGTCCCCAGCCCCCGATTCCGATGAGATTGATGTAAAAAGAGTAGCGGGTTTCATCTGGATTGTGGAAGATTCTGAAAATGGCCCACCAACACCAGGCCCGGTATTCGAGATCCAGCTCAGAGCCGGAGATCTCATCCTGGCGCAAACTATACTGAACTCGATAGGAAGTAAAAAATCCCCGGTAGATATTTTTCCGGAAACGAAAGTTGAGTTGGTCTATTTTGCGAGCCTTATCCCAGCGATAATCAAACCCCACGTATTCCCCCTTGGGATTTCGCAAATCTGCTGAAATGTTAGCGGTAACCCAACCGAGGCCATAGAAATTGTAAGATGTGGTGCTGCGGAGATAAAGCCTTCCGGGGAAGCGGATTTCCCCCTCTAAGTAAAGGTCAGAAAAGGGGCGGCGCTGCTCTTCGGCACTTTTAAGCTCCCTTGTGGCCTCGCGGAAATCATAACTCTGATGGACCCAGAGTCTTACAAGATCAAAATAGCCAAAAGAATTTCCTTCTTTCTTTTTGGCGGTAATGAACTGCAGGATGCCATAATCGAGCCGGTTAACAGGTTCCAGCCGATCAAGCAGGGTAAATTCCGGAAGATCTTTTTGATTGACGGGCGGACGATAAAAATAGCGGATCTCAGGGCGCAAGACGTGCTTAAGACCCTGAAGACCAAAGCCTGAAAAATGATATATCCGGGAAAAATTCATGCCGGCCAGGCCTTCAATCTCATAAAGGGTGCGGGTAAGATATTCGTGTCCGCGTTGATCCCGCCAGTTCACCCAGTAAAGGGTGTGTCTTAAAAGATAAGAAATTCTCAAATCCAGAGGGGTCCAGAAATTGGGAGCTATGCTTAGCATGGGTGCCAGTTCCAGACGGTGCCCCCGAAAATCCTCCTCTCGCCACCAATAGACATAATCCTGCTGATAACGCAGGTTTAAGGGCCCAAAGAGAGGGGAGGTTAAACGGCTCAAGTAAAGGTGAGGTAAAGGCTCAAGGGTTTCATCCTGACGTCCGGGGAGCTGACTGTCGTAATAAGTGGCGCTCGTTTGCAGGAAATAGTGCCCTCGGGCATGATTAAGCCAGAGCCTGCTTGTGCGGTAGGAGGTGTTTTTTTCTTCCAGCCCCCGGCCAAAACGCTCAAGATAACTGGCATGGCTGCGTTCAAAACCGAGATCACCCCCCATAAATTCGTAAAGGAAGTCTTTGTCCGAGAGAAGATCAAGATCCAGGAAAAGTTCCCAGCCCGGGGCCAAACGCTGATTGATCTTGGCGGTTATCCAGTATCTTTTTTCGTTGTCTCGAATGATACCGTCGTTGTTGTAATCGTTATCTTCCAGCCGGTCTTTAAGATACCGGATCCGGAAAGTCCCCCTGTCAAAATCTGTAAGGGCATAGTTTCCTTCAAGCCCCATCATAAAACCCCTTTTGTGGGTGTAGAGGGGGTAGAAAGTAAAATCAAGGCTGTCGTTTACGTCCCAGAAAAAGGGGGCCTCAAGGCCGGTGCCTTCTCGGGATCCGTGTGCCAGACGGGGGAGGAGAAAGCCGCTGTGCCTTTCGGCCTTGACCGAAAGGCTCACGTAAGGAGAATAAGCCAGGGGCAGGTTTTTGACATCAAAGGTTAGGTGTCTGGCCTTGGCCTTTCCGGCAGGGGTAATTTCAAGCTTCCGGCATCGAAAGCTCCAGTCAGGAGAGCAGTTTTTTTGGGGGTAGCAGACCTGACAGGTGGTGATGAGGGCCTGATGGGCCTGATAACGATCTTTGCCTAGCATCTCCATCCTTTTGGCCAGAACGTGGACGGTAGTCTGGGAAAGGGCAAGGGCCTTTACTCTCCCTGGGCGCAAAAAAAGATGCCCGTTTTGAATCTCTCCGCGATAAGTTTCCAGATTGAGCCAGCCGGCTTCCCCTTCTAATTTGTCTCCGTCAGTGCTGATGGTAAGAGGGCCCCACAAAAAGACCGTCTTGGTCTTGAATTCGTAACGGGCCCGTTTGCAAAAGACTTTGAAGTCTTCTCCCTTGATGACCACCTCGCCTTCGGCGATAAATACCTGGGTCTGGGAGTAGTAAAAAAGCCTCTGGGCCCTTATTTGCCAGACTTCCCTGGCCAGAGAGGGAGATACAAGATAAACCAGTAACAAAAACGATAATAAAAATCTCATCAGAGAAGAGATCACCTTAATAAAGGCACCTGTCAACCTTTAAATTTGCTATTTTTCGTAGAAAGCAACCGCGGCAAAGGAGACTATGGATCCCGGTCCGAAATCTACCGCCTCCTGATGAAGAATTTTCCCGGAAAGGTTTTTCCTGGAAAGGATTTTTAAGAGAAGATAAAGGGGGCCAAAGCCGCAGACTTTGTGTCTTTCTCCATCTGCCCACAGAGTCTGGAAAAATCCTTCCGCATCAAGGGTTACAATTTTCTGGAGAAGATGATGATCGAAAAGAAGGGCCTCTCTTTTTTCTTTTTCTCCGGCGGGTTGAGGATCCCCGTAACGGATACCCAGGTGACAAAAATCCACCCCGGCCACCAAAAAGGTATTTTCATCGAGAAGGGCAGAAATTTTGGCGGCCAGCTCTTCAAGGAGGGTTTTGGTAGCGAGATTGGGGCTGGAGACCAGAAGCGGTATCAATTTGAAATCGTTTCCCAAAAGATGTTGAAGGAAAAGCACCTGAAATTCGATGGAATGCTCGTTTTTATGGGCCCAAACGTCTCCTGAAAGCTCTCCCATGTCTTTTTCAAGCTCTTCTATCCAATCTTTATCGCAGGAAACACGCCCCAGAGGAGTTTCAAAATCCTTCTTCAAAAGAGAAAAGAGGGTTTCCAGAAAATGGCCCGTTCCCAGAACAATAATTCTTGCCCCTGGCCACCAGGAAAGACCCTGGTAGGCTGCGGCAAAACCTCTGGCCCCCGAAGAAAGATCTATGTGCGGGGCGATAAGGGCTCTGGGAGAGTGTTTCTCCCTTTCGGGCCAGTTTTTTAAGATGGAGGCGAGAAAGGCCCGAGCTTTTCCTTCTTCTCTGGGATAGGCCTTTCCGGCGTGTGAGGGAGGACGAAAAGGCTTTTCCCAAAATTCTTTTTTTAGCCGATTCTTCAGTTCTTCAAAACGGGTGTTTTCCAGAAAATAATGCTGGTCGAGAGTTTTGAGTAATTCTTCGAGCTCTTCAAGCATAACCAGCCGCCCAAAAAGTCGGCAGGCCAGGGCCTGGAGATCCCGCAGGGTATGCCTGCCATCGAAGGCAGCCAGAAGCGGACCCAGGCTGCGGGGAATGAGGACGGTGCCCTCGGAATAACCCAGCGGATCTCGCAAAAGAAAGACCTCTTTTCCCTCCCATTCAAAGGGAAATACGTCAAGTGGCCGTAATTTAGGACAATCATCCGGTCTATAATTCATGGCCCCCGAACTCTTCCGCTGACAGCCTCTCACAGGCCTCTTTCACCCGCTCTACGGCTTCGTAAAATTCTTCTTCTATTTTTCGCACCCGAACC
This sequence comes from Thermodesulfobacteriales bacterium, assembly GCA_026985945.1. Classification (GTDB taxonomy): domain Bacteria; phylum Desulfobacterota; class Thermodesulfobacteria; order Thermodesulfobacteriales; family Thermodesulfatatoraceae; genus Thermodesulfatator. Next base: position 1,019 of record JALSPN010000268.1, on the reverse strand, counting down.
CCATAGGCCAGCTGCACCGCTTTGCGAACAATTTCACCCTTCATGAGGGCGTTTGTCAAACCGAGTCTGGCATAGGTTTCGTTTACCACCTCATTTAATTCCACCAATTTTTGGGCCCGTTTTCTCCTTTCCTGAGCAGCCTTCTCGAGTGGTTCATGAAGAAATTGATCAATTTTGGAGGCAAAAGATTCGTAAAAACTGGCCGGAAAGCGGGGCTCATATTCTTCAAGCACGAAACCAAAGGTCACCAGTTCCGGGGTCTTAAAAAAGCCGAAAAGGTCAATTTCTAGCGTTTGAGGGTCTCGGGCCAGAAATTCCTGAAAGAGTCGGTAGGCCTGTTTGGACTTTTCTTTTACGTTGGGTGGCTTTTCGGTGTTAAACTCCAGAATATGAAGGGCCAGCTCCCTGGGGGCGATAATCCCTACGATCTCCTGATAACCCAGCTCCTTGAGTGCTTCCAGACGGTGCCTGCCATCCACCACGTAATAGCCGTTTTCGTTTTCCACTACGATGATGGGATGGAGAAACCCCAGTTTTTCAATGGCAAGCTCTAAATTCTTTTTAAGCCCCTCTGAAAGATCTCTCTGAAAAGGCGGAATTAAAATCTCTTCCACCTCAAAAAGGGCCAGACGGAGCTCCTGTTTTTTGACCGGATCTTCAAAGCGACAAAGTTCTTTCATTCTTCCCCTCCTCTTTGTAACCCTCTACTGAAATATAGGTCTGGAGGGGAAGAATGACAAAACCCGTTTAGATAGTCTCAGCGATCTCTACCCAGCCAAAAGTGGCCCGGTCTTTGGGGCTGTAAAGGACATTTTGGGGCAGAGGGTCCCTTTTAAGGCGTCTTTTGATCACCTCTCTTACTTCTTTTACTCGCCAGTAGGCCAGAAGCAGCCCCCCGAAAGGGTCTTCGGTCCAGAAACCCGTGCGAAGGGGAATATAAAAATTTCGCAATCTGTTGGTCAGGTCTTCATAGAAGGGGATCAGCTTGGGAAGACTTTCTCTCAGGTGTCTTAATTCCG
>JALSPN010000267.1 GCA_026985945.1 Thermodesulfobacteriales bacterium | reverse complement strand
GATTCATGCCGTGGGAGTGGCGCGGGCAGGCTATCTTTTGGCCGCCGCCGAAAAATACGAAGATCCAGACATCCTTTACACCGCAGGCCTTCTGCACGACATAGGAAGGCTTATCCTGGCAGTATTTTTCCCGGACTTTTTTCTCAAGGTGCTTGCTATTCAGGAGGCCAAGGGGTGTTCCTTCCGGGAAGCAGAAGAAGAGATAGGCCTTTCACACGCCGAAATTGGAGGGGTGGTGGCGGAGTACTGGAAGTTTTCAAAAGAGCTGATAAGAACTATAAAAAATCATCATCGCCCTCTGGTAAACGAAAAGATAGATAAAGAGGCATTTTTTGTCTTTAAGGCGGATATAATAGCCCGTGCTGCGGGTTTTGTCCCGGAGGAGGAATATCAGAAATTGCCTCGCTGGCCTAAGGGACTACCCCTTGATAAAAAGCAACTTTCACAGGTGGTTCTTGCCCTCAAAAAGGAAAAAGATTCTCTGCTTGCGGCCTGGGAGGGTGTCATTTCTTCATGAAAGAGTTAACCCTAAATTATAGAATAAAAACTTAAGTAAAATTTATGGCAATTTTTGAGAAACTTTGGCCTTCTAATCTGGAATAATTCCCTTTCAATTACTCCTTTCTTCCTTGACACCACCTTTAAACCTTACTAGGCTCGCCTCGTAGTAAGGTGTAGAGAAAAACTCTTTAAGGAGGTTTATTGATGTCGGAAATCAAAAAACATGACACTCAAATGGTATCGGAGCTTAAAAGTGGTCCCTGGCCGAGTTTTGTGGATGACATCGAACAATACGGTGAGAAACACAAGAAACAGGCCTGTTTTGATCTCCTCGGCCAGCTTGAGCTTTCTTACAAGCACAAGGAGACCCACTGGAAGCACGGTGGTATCGTAGGCGTCTTCGGTTATGGTGGTGGTGTTATCGGTCGTTATTCTGACCAGCAGGAGAAATTCCCTGCCATCTGGGCCTTTCACACCATCCGTGTGAACCAGCCGGCTTCCAAGTTTTATCATACTTCCGCTCTGCGTAAGCTCTGCGAACTCTGGGATAATCGCGGAAGTGGTATGACCAACTTTCACGGTTCCACTGGAGATATGGTCCTCCTGGGGACTACGACCGAGCAGCTTGAGCCGGTCTTTTTTGATCTTACCCACCAGATGAATATGGACCTTGGTGGTTCTGGTTCCAACCTCAGGACTCCTTCCTGCTGTATCGGTAAGGCCCGTTGTGAGTGGAGCTGTATTGATACCCAGGAGCTCTGTTATGATCTCACCATGACCTATCAGGACGAGCTTCACCGTCCGGCCTTCCCTTACAAGTTTAAGTTCAAGATTTCTGGTTGCCCCAATGACTGTGTGGCCGCTATCGCACGGGCCGACTTCTCCATTATCGGCACCTGGATTGACGATATCCGCATTGATCAGGAGGCCGTAAAGGCTTACGTAGGTGGCGAGTTGAAACCCAATGCCGGTGCCCACTCAGATCGGGATTGGGGCCCGTTTGATATCCAGAAAGAGGTAATTGATCTCTGCCCCACCCAGTGCATGTACTGGGATGGTGAAAAGCTTCATATTAACAACAAAGAATGTAACCGTTGTATGCACTGTATCAACGTAATGCCTGAGGCCCTGCGTCCGGGGACTGATACGGGTGCCACTATTCTTATGGGTGCTAAGGCGCCGATTCTTGAAGGTGCTCAGCTTTCTACCGTGATGATTCCTTTCATCAGGCTTGAGCCTCCCTACGATGAGCTTAAAGAAATTATAGAAAATGTCTGGATGTTCTGGATGGAAGAAGGAAAGAACCGTGAGCGTCTCGGAGAACTTATGCAGCGTGTGGGCCTGGCCAACTTTGTAGAGATTGTAAAACTCAAGCACATACCGCAGATGATTCGTGAGCCGCGGTCTAACCCCTATGTCTTCTGGAAGGAAGAAGAAGTGCCTGGGGGCTGGAAGCGTGATATTAAAGAATTCCGTGAGCGTCACCCGGCTTAGTAATTTTCTGAAAAATCTAGGGGGCCTGGCCCCCTTATTATAAAAAGTTTGAAAATGAAGGAGGTAGAAGATGTCTGATCAGATTTATCAGAAGATTCAGGAAGCCCAGTTAGACGAAATTTTTAGCAAACCTTATGATCCGGAGCTCGGGGAAAAGCTTTACAATCCCCAGAAGCCCATGGAAAACCGTATTACTGATATTGGTCCTCCGTATTATGCCCAGTTCTTCCCTCCGGTAATTAAAAAGAATTATGGTAAGTGGAAGAGCCATGAGATCGTCCAGCCGGGAGTTATCAAGTATACCAGTGAGACCGGAGATGTAGTTTATGCCGTGCGCTGTGGCACGCCACGTCTTATTACCACCGATTATATTCGTGAGGTCTGTGAAATAGCCGATAAATACTGCGAAGGTTATGTCCGCTGGACTACCCGTAACAACATCGAATTCCATGTTACGGATGAAGAAACCCTGCGGAATCTCCTTGAAGATCTCAAGAATCGCAAACACCCCGGTGGCTCCTATAAGTTCCCCGTAGGTGGGACCGGTGCCAGTGTTACCAATATTGTTCACACGCAGGGTTGGGTCCACTGCCATACGCCAGCTATCGACGCTTCTGGTGTGGTGAAGGCGGTGATGGATGATCTTTTTGAATATTTCGGGAGTCATAAGCTTCCGGCCCAGGTGCGGGTGGCTCTGGCCTGCTGCCTGAACATGTGTGGGGCGGTGCATTGCTCTGATATTGCTATTCTCGGTATCCACCGGAAGCCTCCTCTGGTTGAAGATGATCGTCTCGAGTATGTATGCGAGATTCCGCTGGTAGTGGCGGCCTGTCCTCTCGGGGCTATTAAGCCGGCCACGGTCGAGATTGATGGCAAAAAGAAAAAGACGGTGCGGGTAAACGAGCAGCGCTGTATGTTCTGTGGTAACTGTTACACCATGTGCCCGGCTATGCCTCTTGCTGATGGTGAGGGTGACGGTATAGCGATTCTGGTTGGTGGTAAAATTTCCAACCGGGTTTCTCCGCCTAAGTTTTCCAAACTCGTTATTCCTTACATTCCCAACGAGCCTCCGCGCTGGCCGACTACGGTGAAGTGGGTTCGTAAGATCCTTGAGACCTATGCTCAGCATGCCCGTAAGTATGAGCGTCTGGGAGAATGGGCCGAGCGCATTGGTTGGGAACGTTTCTTTGAGCTCTGTGAAATTCCTTTTACTGAGAAAACGATGGATGATTATCGTCTGGCTTACGATACTTACCGGACTTCAATGCACTTTAAGTTCACCAGCCACGTGGAAATTAAGTAAACACGTGGTAACAAATAAGGAGGGAGTGTCTTATGGATATTGAAGAGGTCAAACAAAAAATTCTGGAATTTATGCAGAAGAAGGCAAAGGCGAAGTCCAAGATTTATCTTAAGGACATGCAGCGGGCTATACCGGACGCCAAGCCGATGCTCATTAAAAAGGCGGCTAACGAGCTGGTGAAGGAAGGAAAGCTTGAATACTTCTCCACCGGCTCTACGGTGATGTATAGTCTGCCCGGGCAGGATCTGGAAAAGGGAATGAAAGAATAAAACGGAAAGGGCCGTTATCGGCCCTTCCGTTTTTATTTTGTCTGCGTAATAATTTTTTTAATAAAAATAGGCTTTATATTCTCTGAAACTATTCCTTGAGTAGCAGTAATTCGCAGTTTTTCAAAGAGAAAAGCTACTTTCTGCGCCAGGCTTTCCATTATTTTTTCCTTGACTTGAGGGTCTAAATCCCACCATTTTTTCTTAAAGGGCCCGAAACCTTTTTTGCGGACTTTGTAAATAAACTGGGCCTCTGACCACCCTTCCTTCCATTCTTTGGCAAAATTTTTCTTCAGGAATTCATAGATTTCCTGGCGAAAACTTTCCGGAAGTGCGGGGTGATCATAGATAAGGTTTTGAAAACCGGTGGCCAGGTGAATCTCGCAGCATCCCACCTCTGGGAAGAGATGGAACATTTCGTCAGGAAGGGTAGAGGCCCCGTGTTGCACCGCCCCTGCCATTCCGTATTCCCGGCGGGCGATTTCTGAAAGGGTTTTCAGGGTGTCAAAATCTACGGCCACCCTGGCCACGCTCCCATCAGGAAGAACCACCCCTCCGTGAGAAGTGCCCGTCTGAACACTGATCTTTGAAATTCCAGGGCCTTTTGAGAGGTGTTTCTGGTAGATGTCCATAAAGGCTCGGAGTTCTTCGGGTCGGCTGTTATGCCCCCCGATTTCTCCAATTTCTCCGCCCACGTTGACGGTTATACCCTGTGGCTCATTCTCCCGGATGTAAGAAGTCATCTCCGCGGTGAGCAGGGAGTTGAGATATTGCTGTTCTTCAACGGTGGGTTTTTCGATTTCTACCAGGGTGGAGGCGTCGATATCGATCTGGTAAAACTCGGCTTCCAGGGCCTCATCTATCAATTTAGAAATATTGGCCTTTTCTTTTTCGGGAGCGGCAAAAAAGGCCTGGCGTTTGAACTGAAAATGATCTCCCTGGACGAAGACCGGCCCCCTGAAGCCTTCCCGCGCAGCGGCCGCACAGATGACGGAAGCGTATTCCAGGGGCCTTTGGAGGGTGTAGCTTATTTCTGAACGGGCAATCTCAAAGATTATGGCCCCTACTTTTAGGTCCGTGGCCACCCGAAAAACGGTGCGGGCAAAATCATAGGTGACCCCCCGAATATTGATAGCAGGCACCGTAAAGCCCGGAAAATCCCGGGCCATAAAGCGATAAAGCCCGAAAATAGAGGCCGGTATGGCTCCCAGGGCCTTGGCCAGCTCCTTTACCAGCGTAAGCCTTTTTTCTTTCTCAGCACGGTCTTCACAGAAGACGGCTTCATAAACCAGCTGGTCTAAACTCTTGCGGGCCACCTCTTCCTGGAGGATGCGTATTCCTCCCTCAGAAACTTCAAAACCTAGCTCTTTCATGAGAGCCCTCCTTTATTTTTCTGCTAAAGAGGAGATAGGCCGTATGGCCTACCATGCGGTCCTCGGGCCTGAAACGTTCCGGATTGGTTTTGTAAAAACGGATCATTATTTCCAGGACTTCAGTCCCCACAAAGGGAAGCCTGGCAAGGGCTTTGAGAGTTTCACTCACCTGGTTGGCGGTAGGAAGGAGGATCCCAAGTGGTGCGCCTCCTTTAAGGGCCTTCCAGGCGGCGTTAACCAGCTCCCACGGGGTCTTAAGATCCAGAAAAACGGCATCTACCGCCTCTTCCTCTTCGAATTCTCCCCGAGCCTCTCCCTTGAAGACAACCCGCTTTTCAAGCCCGAAACGGGTTAAATTTTCCCGGGCCACCTGCTGAAAACGCTCTTCTTTTTCGTAGGTGATCACCTGGCCAGTGTCTCCTACGGCATAAGCAAAGGCCAGAAGCAGGCTTCCGGAGCCTGTGCCACACTCCAGGATGGTTTTCCCCGGCCCTACATCAAGTCTTAAAAGGATGTAGCCAATGTCTTTGGGGTAAATAATCTGGGTGATCCGCTTAAGTTTCATAAGAAAGTCATAAACCGTAGGGCGCAGGGCAAAAAGCTTCTCTCCCCGTTTACCGCTGATGGTGGTGCCATAGGGTTTTCCGATCAAATCTTCCAGTTGAAAACTGTCCCGGTGGGTCTGAAAGGGGCGCTTTCCTATCTCTACCAGATAGGTGCGCCCCTCTTCGGTGCAGAGAAGGACGAGATCTCCTTCCTTTATCATTTTTAAGCCGCCTCAAAAAAGGCCTTGTAAGCCCGGTAAGTCATATAAAGATCACCCTTGTGGGCAATCTCAAAGGGGGAATGCATGGAGAGGAGGGGAGGGCCCATGTCAATGACATCAAGGCCGTGGTAGGCCAGATACTTGGCCACGGTCCCACCACCTCCCTCATCGACCTTGCCAAAGGAAGCCGCCTGCCAGATTACTCCGGCCCTGTTGAGAACCCGCCGCAACCAGCCCACGTATTCGGCGTGGGCATCGTTGGCGGCGTATTTGCCACCGTGGCCCGTGTATTTGGTGACCACCACCCCGTGGCCTATCCGGGCGTCGTTTAATTTTTCATGAACCTCCTGATAAAAAGGGTCTATCCCGGCGGTAACATCGGCTGAGATGGCCTTCGTCCGGAAAAAGGTCTCCAGGACCACGTCTGCCGCTGCAGAAGAGCCAGAGATTTTGAGAAGGTCGTAATAAATCTTCTCAAGAGTGCGGCTTTTGGCCCCGGTATTACCATCGGAGCCGATTTCTTCTTTGTCTAAAAAGAGGGCGATACTGGTGTAGGGTGGTGCTTCAAGGTTAAGGATAGCGGCCAGAGAAGTGAAGGCACATATCCGATCGTCCTGACCATAGCCTCCGATAAAGGCCCGGTCAAATCCTACGTCTCTTGCCGGGCCTGCCGGGACGATCTCAAGTTCCGCACTGATGAAGTCTTCTTCCACCAGGCCAAAGCGATCGTTAAGGATCTTGAGAATGGCAAGTTTGACCCTTTCTTTTTCTTCGGTATCAGGAAGCGGAAATCCTCCCACAAGAACATTTAATTTTTCTCCGGAAATGGCCTCCCGAAGCTTTTTTTCCCCCTGGACTTTTCGGGCCAGGTGGGGGAGGAGATCGCAGATAGTGAATACCGGGTCTTCGGGAGCTTCCCCGAGCGAAATCTTTACTATTTCTCCGTCGGCCTTGACC
>JALSPN010000266.1 GCA_026985945.1 Thermodesulfobacteriales bacterium | reverse complement strand
TAAACCCCCCCGAAATTACCCACAAATTCCAGGCGGTGTGGAAAGCCCACAAAAGATCTCACGGCCTGCTCAATCCCCTCCCGGCAAGCCCCCACCAGACGGGCTGCCAGGGCCGCTACGGCAAAGTTGAGACGATTATGTTCCCCAAGCAGTTTAAACCCCGCCAGAGGATAGAATTCTTCTCCCTCAGGCAGAAGGAGCTTAAATCCCCCTGAGACCAGTTTGACCCCCACCCTGGGAGACTTCCCGAAGAAATAGAGCCTGCTTTTCGGAAAAGGCAGCGGGACGGGAAGCTCTTCTGGCAAAATAACGTGATCATCCGGGCCCTGGTTTTCATAAATCCTGGCCTTGGTAAGGGCATAATCGGTAAAGTCCCGATAACGTTCCAGGTGATCGGGGGTAAGGTTAAGAATAACCGCCACCTCCGGCCTGAAATGTGAAATTGTCTCCAGCTGAAAACTTGAGACCTCAAGGACAAGATAGTCGGCCTTCTCCCCGGCCAGGAGGAATTCACTCAGAGGGGTGCCGAAATTGGCCCCTATGAAGGTCCGTTTACCGCTCAAACGCAAAATGTCAGCCACCATGGCCGAAGTGGTGGTCTTACCGTTGGTGCCGGTGATGGCTACCAGTTTCTTGCCGGGCGAAAGGAGCTGATAGGCAAGCTCAAGCTCTCCTACCACTGGCACCCCGGCGCGCAGAGCCGGAGCATAAACCTCTTTGGGAACCCCGGGGCTTACCACCACGAGATCCGCCCTGGCCATGGTCTCTGGCCGGTGCCCTCCGGTCTCAAAGATTACCCCCTGTTCTTCAAAATTCTTCCAGAGGGAACTCGGAAGGGCTTTCTTTTCCCTGGCCTCTGAAACCACCACCCGGGCCCCGGCAACCAGAAGAAGGCGGGTTGCCGCCTGCCCCGAACGCCCAAAGCCGAGCACCACTGCCTTTTTGCCCTTGAGTCTTCCTTCAAGCATGGCCATCCTTTTATCTCAGTTTTAAAGTTCCAATGGCCAGAAGCCCGAAGAAGGCCGCAATGATCCAGAAGCGCACGATTATTTTGGGCTCCGGCCAGCCCTTTTTCTCAAAATGGTGATGCAAAGGGGCCATCAGAAAGATCCTCTTACCACCGGTAAGCCGGAAATAGGCCACCTGAAGCATTACGGAAAGGGCCTCAGCCACAAAAACTCCACCTGCCAGCGCCAGCAATAGTTCTTGCTTGGAAATTACCGCCACGGCCCCAAGAGAAGCCCCAAGAGAAAGGGAGCCCACATCCCCCATGAAGATTTCAGCCGGATAGGCATTATACCAGAGGAAACCCAGCCCGGCTCCCAGAAGGGCCCCACAAAAAACACTCAGCTCCCCTGCCCCTGGCACATAGGGGATATGAAGATAAGAGGCGAGCTTGGCATGACCGGCAAGGTAAACGAAAAGCATATATACTCCGGCCACCACGATAAAAGGGCCGATGGCCAGCCCATCCAGACCATCGGTCAGATTCACGGCGTTTGAAGCCCCAACGATCACCAGCATGGTAAAAGGAAAGTAAAAAATTCCCAGATCCGGACGAAAATCCTTGAAAAAAGGGACTGCCAGCCTGGTATCAAAGGAGGTAAAACGCAGGGCCAGAAAGAGAAAAAGACCGGCACTCAAAGCCTGCAAAAGTAGTTTTTGCCGCCCGGTAAGCCCCAGGTTTTTCTTTTTGGTAACCTTATACCAGTCGTCAAGAAGGCCAATAAAACCAAAGAAGAGAAAGATCCCGAGCGTTAGCCAGAGATAGAAATTTTTGAGGTTTCCCCAGAGGAGGATGGTGATCACCACCGCCAGAATAATGATGACCCCTCCCATGGTGGGAGTGCCGGCTTTGTGCTGGTGATCAGGCCCTATTTCGCGAATGATCTGCCCGAATTGACGACGCTTAACGTAATTAATGAAAGGGGGCATCAAAAAATAGACCAGGAGGCCTGCCGTAAGAATGGCCGCAATAGTCCGAAAAGTGATGTAGCGAAAGACGTTAAAGAAAACGTGCCATTCATGTAGAGGATAAAGAAAGTGATAAAGCATCAGCCTCCATTCAAACCCAGAAGTTGATCGACAACTTCGTCAAGCCCTACGGCCCTTGAGGCCTTAAAATAGACCAGATCCCCCTCTTTTACCTGGGCCCTTAGGGCCTCAAGAAGAGAGGATTTATCTTCAAAAAAGCGGGCCTTAGAGCCGGCACTCCTGGCAAGCTCCCGGGCCTCCTCCCCTACCACCAGAATGAGATCAAAAACAGAAGAAAGATGCTCCCCTGCCTTCTGATGCCAGAAAGCGGTTTCCTCCCCGAGCTCTTTCATCGACCCCACCACCGCCAGAGCCCGGGAAAATTTCTCTTTAAGGGCAGCCACCACCTCCACCCCGGCCTTAAACGACCAGGGGTTGGCATTGTAGGTATCGTCAATTACGGTAAAGCCCGAGGCTTCTTTGAGCTCTAGCCTTCTCGGAAGGGTTTTCAGCTCTTTTGTCTTCTCAAGGAGTTCCTGCCAGTCCTCAAGAAGGAGAGAAGCCGCGGCCAGAGCAGCCAGAAGGTCAAGGACAAAGTGTTTCCCCAAAAGGGGGATCTGGAGCTGATAACTTTCCCCGAAAGCTTTAAGGAGAAAGCTTGTTCCGGAAGGGGAGATTTCGATCTCCTGGGCCTGAAAATCTGCCCCTTCTCCCAGGCCAAAAGAAACCCTGGGGCGCGAAGATGGTATGTTTTGAGCCACCCATTCCCTGATTTCTTCCTGGTCAAAAGGATAGACCAGAGAGCCGCGAGAATGAGAAAAGAGGGCCAGTTTTTCCGCGAGATAATCGTAAAAACCCGAAAAGCCTTCAAGATGGGCAGGCCTTACCTCCAGAAGGACAGCCACCTCGGGATCAGAAATCCTCGTAAGAGCAGGTATTTCTCCGGCTCTGTTGGTGGCCAGCTCCAGAATCAAAAAACCTGCCTTTTCCGGAGTGTTCAGGATGCTTAAAGGGACACCGATGAGATTGTTCCAGTTACCAGGGCTGGCTGAGGCCCCTTTCTCCTTAAGGAGATTAAAGAGGAATTCTTTGGTGGTGGTCTTCCCTGAAGAACCGGTGATCCCCACTACCTGAGCCGTAAGCTTCCGCCGCCAGTAGGCCCCAAGCTCTTGAAGGGCCCTGTAGGTATCCGGGACCTTCACAATAGAGACGGCCCGGTGGAGTTCAAAAATATTGACATTTTCCGGCCAGTATTCTACGAGGGCTCCCCTGGCCCCGGCTTCAATGGCGGCAAGGACAAAATCGTGCCCGTCAAAACGGGGGCCTTTAAGGGCCACAAAGAGTTCTCCCGGTTTGATACCTCTCGAATCGTGAGATACACCGGAGAAAGAAATCCTCATGTCTCCGTTTAAAAGAATCCCTCCTGTGGCCCGAACCACGTCTTCCGTCGTTATCATGCCGCCTCCTCGGCCAGAACCTCTCGAATAACGGCCTGATCTGCAAAGGGATAGCGTTTACCGGCGATTTCCTGGTAGGTTTCGTGCCCCTTACCAGCAACAAGGAGTATATCACCCCTCTTTAAAAGGGAAAGCGCCTCAGCGATGGCTTCCCGGCGATCCTCAATTATCAATGGCGAAGACTTCATGCCGGAGACAATGTCTGCCAGGATCTTTTGAGGATCTTCTCCGCGGGGGTTGTCGGAGGTAAGAATTACCTGGTCAGCTATCTCTTCGGCCACCATTCCCATAAGGGGGCGTTTCCCCCGATCTCTCTCCCCCCCGCAGCCAAAAACTACCAGAAGTCTTCTGGCAAGGGGTCTAAGAGTGGCAAGGGCCCGTTTTAAGGCCTCTGGAGTATGAGCGTAATCTACAAAAACCAGGGCTCCCCTCTTCTCACTTACAAGTTCAAGCCGCCCACAAGGGGCCTTCACCCCCTCAAGGGCCTTCACCACTTCGGCAAAAGGATATCCCAGGGCAAGGCCGCAAGCGCAGGCCAGAAGGAGATTTTCCAGCTGAAAATCTCCAAAAAGGGTCGTCGCCAAGCGGTATTCTTGCGAACCGAACGCCAGGAGAAAGGAAAACCCCTGCCAGGATCTCTGACAGACCATCCCCCTGAGATCTTCCCCTACCTTAATCACGGGCTGTGAAAGCCTGGCGAGAAGTTTCCTTCCCCAGGCGTCGGAAACATTGATCACAGCCTTGCCCTGAGGAGAAAGGTATTTTTCAAAAAGGAGACACTTGGCGGCAAAATAGGCCTCCATGTGTCCGTGATAATCCAGGTGATCCCGGGAAAGATTTGTAAAGGCAGCCACTTCAAAAGAAAGGCCTTCTACACGGCCCTGGGAAAGGGCGTGAGAAGAAACCTCCATCACCACCTTTGAAACCCGCTTCGCCCTCATGCGGGCCAGGAGGGCCCTTAATTTTAAGGGCCCTGGAGTAGTATGAAGGGCCGGTTCGGCTTCCTCCCCGCAAAAATAGGCCACGGTCCCCAAAAGACCCGTCTTTTCTCCCAAAGAAGTGAGAAGATGCCTTACGAAAAAGGCCACCGAGGTCTTTCCGTTGGTGCCGGTGATACCGATGAGAGAAAGGCCCCTTTCGGGAAAACCGTAAAAGCGGGCCGCCAGAAGGGGAAGAACCTCTTTGGTATTTTCAAAGACGGCAAGACCTGTGCCTTGAGGAAGTGGAATTTCCTTTTCAGCGATAACGGCACGGGCCCCTCGCCTGAGGGCCTCCTCTACAAATTCCTGGCCGTGATGCCGAAGACCAGGCACCCCTATAAAGGCAAAACCCGGCTTAACCCTCCGCGAATCGTCAGAAAGCCCCCTTATTTCTACCTCTGGATGCCGTAAAATTTTGGGCTTTAAAGGAGCAACCAGTTCTTTAAGGGTCATCACCTCAACACCAGCTGACATTTTGAAATCCGGGCCAGAGGGGTCCCGGGAGCAGGCCATTGTTTTACGGTAACCCCAAAGCCCGAAAAGCGCACTTCAAGGCCCAGAGGGGCCAGCCTTTCAAGGGCGGCCTTCAAAGTAAGGCCCCTTACATCTGGCATTCTGTCAAAAATTTCGGCCTTCACCTTATTTGGGGAAGGGGCCAGGGGCTTCTGAGCAAGAAGTTTTACCGTCCTGGGGATAAAACGGGTGTAATAACAGGGAAGCCCATAGGCCCTCACTCCCGTAATTAGCATGGCAAAAGCCAGGCGTGGGTTTTTACGAGGCCAGAGACCAGCCATCAAAAAATAGCCGGCCTTACGGCTCCCTCCAGACCACCAGATGCCACCCCTCTCGCGGGGGATGAGATCTTCAAGTTCTCTCGACTCCACCGCAATGAGATATTTTTCCTTTTCATCTCCGGCCTCAAGGCCGATTTTGGGAGAAAAGACCCTGCCCGTTTTAAGGGCCGCCAGGGCCTTTAAAAGCTGGGCCAGAGAGATCCTTACCTCCTCAGGCGACCAGACTTCTGCAGGCAAAAGACCGGGAGAATCTCCCGGAAGATCTATGCCGGAAGGTTCTCCAAAGCCTATATCCCTCAAAAAATCCTCCCAGGAGTCATACATGCTCTCGTAATATCCCTCTTCAAAGGGCTCCTTAAGCCAGGAAAGCGCCACCTGAGGGGCCAGAAAAAGCCCCAACCCTCCCCGGGCCCCCAGGGCCCTGATGCGTCCGTTCTGAAGATCCATTATCGCTGCCACACCTTTTGAAGCCCCAAGCCTTTTAAGGGCCTTTAAAAGGTCTCTTTTTAAGGACTCCTGAAATTCCACTTTAAGGGCCGTTCGCAAAAAACTTCCTTCTTTTGATAAAAGAGGCTCATAAAAGCTCTCTAAGGCCCCCGGGGAATCTCCCTGTCCTAAAAGGGGACTAAAAAGATCCCGGTAAAAATACTGACGCTGATAATATTCTTTGCTGAAAACCCCGGGGAGAACTATGTGATGAGGGGTTTGCTGGTTCGAGATCTTTAAGAAGACCGGAGATTTCTGCCCGGAGAGCAAAAGGGTAAGGGTGGTCTTGTCCTTGCCACTCAGGCGAGCCAGAAGATCCAGATTTTCGGGCCGCGCCTCAAAGGCCTGAGGGAGGAGAAGGATGCCGTGGGCCTTCTGGGACTCCGCTAAAAGCCTCCTTTCCACGTCATAGATTCTCCCTAAAAAGGGAGTATCTTCCCGAGAGGAAATGCCAGAAATATCGGGGGCCGAAATGAGCTGGCTCCCTCCGTAACAACCCAGAAAAAGGACCAGTATCACTAACAGGAGAAAAAGCCCCTTTTTCATCTCTTCTTACCTCAGTTGAAGTTCTACAATCTGTTCCGGTCTGGGGGTATGAAGGCCCAGCTTGTGCGCCTTCTTTAAAACTTCTTCTTGAGAGGTCAGACGGTGGAGCTCCTGATCGAAGACGGTTACCTGGTAGCCTAAGGAATCAACTTCACTGCGAAGCTTGAGATAAAACCGGTATTCTTTATAAAGGATGACCCCTCCGATAGCAGTCAAAACGAAAAGCCCTATCAAGACCAGGGTGGCCAGAAACTGAAAAAAGCTTAAAAGACGGTGCCTTTCTCCCCTCAGGCGCTCCTGGGGAGCAAAGGTATAAGTAGCCTGTCTTGCACCCATAAGATCCTCCTTTAAACCCTTTCCGCAATCCGCAGCCTGGCACTCCGGGCCCGGGGATTTTTCAAAATTTCTTCTTCCGTGGGGGTT